>JBGQJX010000001.1:0-43610 GCA_041499255.1 Ktedonobacteraceae bacterium
CAGGAGGGCCAGGATGCCGGTCAGCTACACCAATCGCAAAGGACTGACGTACACGCTGTACCGGGGACAGACCAGGACCGGCAAGCCACGCTATTACTTTGGTCGCGCCGGCCAGGGTCAAGGTGAACCGGTCACGGAGCTCCCACCCGGCTTCACGATCAGCGAGAGCGTCAACGGTGTGGTCTCCCTGGTCAAAGACCGCCCCTCACTGATCCAGCCAGAGGAGGTGGCGGCCATAGAGACGGCGGTGCAGCAGCACCCCGAGGCGCGCCAGTACCGGGTCGCCGTCAAGCACGACCGGATCGAGATCTACGAGCAAGTCGGCCCCGATTACGACGCTCTGCTCGGCGAGCTGCATATGGTCGGCCTGTCGAGGCCGGGCATCGCCGAGCGGTTGCAGGCCTTTCAGGAGCAGCACGCCCGCTACACGCCGGTGTTGCGCTTCATTCTCCTCGATCCGGCGCGGCGACAGTTCGGCGCGGAGCGGATGTGCTACCGGGGGAGTGTCGACGGTTGGTTGGAACTGGCACAAACGGGATCCGTGGCGAAGTTGGCGCGTGAACTCATTCCCACCCTGGGCACGGACCAGTTCTATGAACTCTGGTGAGCCAGCGACGGACGCAGGAGAGACAAAGCACATGCCCAGCTGTATATCTTTGAGCAGGCAGGCCATGGAATTCTTACTGACGTTCCTGAAGAATTTATCCAGGCGCCACGCACATTTTTGGTTGCTTCATCAAAAAGCGGCAGGGAGACCCGTCTCCCTTTAGGGGACGGGAGGAACTGCCGCAAAAGCACCCTTCTCACCCTCTTGGCTTCTCACGCCTACTGTGATAAACTACCTGTGTGAAACAACTACTCTCGGCAAAACTTCAATTGCATACGAACCCTGAGCAATTTCAGGCACTTCGTCGCACGCAACTGGCCTACCGCGATGGCCTCAATGCCGCGAGCACCTATGCTTTTGCGCATGGCAAAACCAGTAGCAATCAGACCTTACACCGGGGGATGTATACAGCATTGCGTGCGACGTATCACCTTCCCTCACAGTTAGCCTGTAGCGTCGAGCGACACGTTGCTGCCACCTATAAAGGACTGTGGACAAAGGTCAAGAAGAATGCCGCCGCACGCAAAGCTGGGATGACCAAGAAGCGCTACAAAGGACTGGACCAGGCTCCCAAGTTTGTTTCACCTACGATGCAGTATACCTATGAGCGTGATTACACCTTCAAGACGAAGCACCAGGTCAGCCTGAAGACGCTTGAGGGACGTCTGACCCTCTCCTACCAGGGCAAGGACGCGCATGTGGCGCTTCTTCAACACGGAGCCACGCTTGGCGATGCCAGGCTCTGGTATGATCAACCAAAGAAACGGTTCTACTTGCTCGTGTCCCTTGAGGTCGAGGTTGCGGATCCAACCTTTGAGAGCCACAAAGCGGTCGTGGGGGTAGACGTCGGGATCCGCTATCTCGCGGTCACTTCCACTGCTACCGGCAGACCTACCTTTCACTCAGGAAAACACGTGCGCGAGAGCGCCAATCACTCTGCGAGACTCAGGAAACGCTTGCAGCAGAAAGGCACTCGCAATGCAACGCGGCGGTTACGTCGGATTGCCCAACGAGAGAGACGGTTGAAACAGCAAGCGAACCACGTCGTCTCAAAACACATCGTGATGACCCACCCACAGGCCTTGATCGGCTTAGAGCAGTTGACCGACATCCGTGAACGCACCAGGCGACGCAAACGACGTGGGAAAAAGAACGGCCAAGGGACAGAACCCGTCTCCCCGAAAGCACGCAAAGCCAACCGGGGCTACGCGCAATGGTCTTTTGCTGAACTGCACCACATGATCGCGTACAAGGCCGCGCTTGCGGGTTCGATGGCCATCAAAGTGGATGCCAACGCAACTTCCAAGGCCTGTCCCAAATGTGGCTATAGCAGTGACAAGAACCGCCCACACAAGGGACTGCGGTTCCATTGTCAGAACTGTCACTATGAGTTGCATGCCGATTTAGTGGGTGCGCGGAACATCACGATGCGAACGCTCTTGCTCCGACAGGATTGGGGCAAGACGGGGCACTTGTCAGTTGCCCCTGATGCGTCGGACAAAGAAGCCAAAGCAGCGCGTCTCACCAGATACGCTGAATTGCGGTGGAGTCCAGATGCAAGCTCATCCCCTTCTAGGGAATTGAGTCACTGACTTGCTAAACAGGTACGCAAGCGCTCGCAAACCGCAGCTATCTCAGCCGCTTCGCCTCGAGGAGCCTCTGGCCATTCATCAATACGGGTACCCCAGTATGCACGGGGAGTCCCTGGATACCGTGGGACAATATGCATATGCAAGTGGGAGGCGTGATCTCCAAAAACGAAGAGATACACATGCTCTGCTCCCTCACTGGCTTTCAGTGCCCGGCTCAGACGGGCCACGAGCAGTCCGAGTGCTTGAGCTTCCTCGTTCGTCTGTTCCGCTAGCCCGGGCGCATGTCGCTTCAGTTCGGCTATGAGGTATCCCAGGTAGGTGGATCCCTGATCAGTGCGGATATGTCCAGCGTACACTATGTGATCTTCGTAAATAGCTCCACCTGGTATATTGACTTCTCCTCGGTGTTTCTGACAGATAAAGCATTCTGCTGTTTGTAGATCTTGGATATTCAAATGCTTCTCCCTTCAGGCGTGATAGATAGTATTCTACCATGGCAATCTTCTCACGCAAAGTGCGGGAGAGCCAAATTTGCAGGGGAAACTTTCTTCCAATTGACGTGGCTAAAACGAGACGTAGGCAAGCTGCATTCACTTATTTGAAAATGGCATCCAGCGAGATTTTGACGGGCTCGATTTTGACGATGACACGCGTTTCCTTTTGCTTTTGTTCAACGGGGTATATGTCGCCATAGAAGCGCTGTTTGCCGGTGTAGCGCCGCGTGAGCTGGTCGGCATGGGCTTCCGCGCCTTCTTGTCGTATGTCTACCACGTTGCCTCGCACCTCGATCCAGCGGCTGCTATCCTTCGGATCAATCACTAGCAGCGCTACTTTTGGATTGGCGCGCATGTTCCGCTCTTTGTATCTTTCGAGCGTCGTGTTGATGAGCACGTGGGTGCCATCGTAGTCTACCCAGACGAGGCTGGACTGAGGTTGCCCGCCGGGAGTCATGGTTGAGAAGACGCCGTGTACCGGCTGGACCAGTAAATCACGATGGGTGTCAGGAATGGGAATGGTCATGCTGCTTTAATCTTCTACTCTGACATGGATGGGAGCTACTTTGATCTTGACCGGGACGTAGGTTGCCTGCAACTGGACGGGAATACAATCTCCGAAGAACCTGGCGCCTGGCTTGCGCGTGTACTTTTGGGTGAGCTGATTGAGATGATCCAACGCCCCCTCTTCCGTCATGTCGACGATGGTCCCGCGAATCTCGATATGGCGGAGCGGGTGCTTTGGATCGTAGGCCAGCAGCGTCACGTTCGGGTTGGCGCGCATGTTCTTTTCTTTGCGAAATCCGCGCATGGTGTTGAGCAAAACGTAGTCCCCTTCGCGGCTGCACCAGACGGGGGTGATCTGTGGCTGGCCATCAGGCATAACGGTAGTCAGCGCCACACAAACGTCGCCATCCAGCAAATCTTGATGCGATTGAGGGAGTGGAACAGGGTTCATGCGCAACTTCCTTTGTTGTGAGCATTCACGCGGTAGATGTCTATTTTCGTCAGACATCTACCGCAGGCGCCAATTGCTCGTCGCCGAGACCAAAGCCACGCTCGATCAGTTCTTTTAGTCGTTGGACGAACCGGGCGGCTGGCGCACCGTCGATCAAATCATGATCGAAGTTCAGCGTTATACAGAGATATTCGCGGATGGCTATCTGCCCGTCGACGACGCCTGGCTTCTCAGCGATGCCGCCCAGGGTAAGATCAAGGGTATGATCAGTCAATCACCCCCGGATAAATCCCGGGGGCTTGTGTCTAAGTTCCACCGCAACTCTGCATACCGTTGTAGGCGTGCAGCTTTGGCTTCAACACTTGACACATCAGGGCACACTGACAAGGTACCCGTATTCATCCAGTCTTGCCGGATGAGCAACGTGCGTAGCGCTATGTTTCTCGCACCCACTAAATCAGCATGGAGCGTGTAATGACAACTTTGACAGACAAAGAGCAAACCCTTGTTGGGACGGTTCTCTTTGCAGGTATGTCCACACACAGGACACGCCTGACTGGTGTAGTTCGCATCAACTTTGATTGCCATACTCTCCTGCAAGAGGGATTTGTAGGCAATCATGGCGTGCAACTCAGCAAAAGACCACTTCGAGTAGGTCGCATTGGCACGTCGTTGTTTCTTCGTGGCCTTCTGGCCGGTGCGTCTCCTGGTGCGTTCTCGAATGTCTGTCAAGTTCTCCAATCCGATGATGCTGTGGGGATGCTGGTCAACGACCTGTCTCGAAACGACATGATTGGCGTCTTGCTTCAACCGTCTCTCTCGTCCACTGATCGCCACGAGGCGACGGGTTGCGGAACGAGTGCCTTTTTTCTGAAGACGCTTACGCAGTCGTGCATAATGGTTGGCTTTGGCTCTGACGCGCTTTCCCGACTGAAACGTACAGGCGCCTTGCGTGGTGCTAGTCACTGCCAGGTAGCGCAAGCCGACATCGACCCCAACCACGTGTGTATGGGTGGTGGGGGGAGGGTCTGCGGTCTCCACCTCAAGGGTGACCAACAAGTAGAAACGCTTCTTGGGCTGGTCGTACCACAATTTTGCAGCACCGATCTGGGCACCTTTTTGGACGAGGGCCACATGCTTCGCATAGCCCGAGTAGGGGACAATCACCCGCCCCTCCAGCGTCAAGATGCTGACCTGCTGCTCTTTCTTGAAGCTATAGTCCTTGCCATATTGGTACGTCAGCGTGGGGGAAACATACTTCGGGGCTTTATCGAGTCCTTGATAGCGTTTCTTGGTCAGGCCCTCCTGACGCAGTGCTGCATTCTGCTTCACCCTGGTCCAGAGCGTTTTGTACGTTGCCCCAACCTGCCGAGGAACAGAACACGCCATTTGCGAGGGGAGATGAAAACGAGCGCGTAGCTCAGCATACGTTCCTTCTTGCAATTTGACCTTGTTACTCAGCTTGCCCTGTTCGAAAGCATACTGACTCACCAGATTGAGCGCGTCACGATAGGCCAATTGAGTAGCACGTAATGCTGCAAATTGCTCTTGAGTGGGATGGAGTTGTACTTTCGCCGTAATCTTCGTTTTCATACGCAGCAGAATATCAATTATTCACAGAATTGTCAACGGAGGGAAACTGATGAACATAGTGAACAGGGCCTACCCACTCAAGCGCCAGATAAGGAAGGCATCATTCCTCCCCGCCTGAAAAGGACGGGGCATCCTGACGCCGTTTTGGTGATATAAAAAGAAACGTCCCAGGCTGCTTGTGTGCTGGCCTGGGACGTTTCTTTTTTACTGGTAGCGGGAACAGGATTCGAACCTGCGACCTCCGGGTTATGAGCCCGACGAGCTAACCACTGCTCTATCCCGCGTCATTGGTAAGCGCCTGGTGCGAGGGAAAACTGGTAGCGGGGGGAGGACTCGAACCTCCGACCTTTGGGTTATGAGCCCAACGAGCTAACCACTGCTCCACCCCGCGTCACTCATTTACTGCGGCTACCATAGGATACAACATAGATTGCGGGTTGTCAACCATCATATTTTGGCCTAGATGGCGCGAAAAAAGTAGACAAAAGCCTTGCAACTTCGTTAGAATGCTATAGATGAAACGCAAGAGGAAAAGAGGGATGGGGCAGGTATAGGGAGGGGTATGGAGAGATGACGCGACTATTAGCGCTGGACGTTGGAGAGGCGAGAATAGGGGTGGCTGTGAGCGATGCGATGGGTTTGCTGGCCTCGCCTTATACGACCCTGCAAGTTGATCGAGGCGATCAGACGGATGAGTCGAAGGTATGGGCGGCGATACAGCGATGTATCGATGAAACTGAGGCGGAAGGTCTCGTGGTAGGTTTGCCGATTAGCCTGGATGGGCAGATTCATGCGCAAGGGGAACGTGTGCAGGCATTTGCTGAACGTCTAAAGCAACATATCGCTATCCCCATGACGTTCTGGGACGAGCGCCTTTCTACGGTTGAGGCACAGCGTTTGCTGGCTGAACGCGGCGAGCAGGAGAGAGGGAAGCGCCAGAAGGGAAGAGGGCGAAGAGGGCAAAGAGGGCAGGGTTCGCAGCAAGGACGAGGGCACACGAAGCGACGGCAGAGAAGAGGCCACGAGATCGATGCTATGGCCGCCGCCGTTATTCTCCAGGAGTACCTGGATTCCCTGGGGCACGAAAAAGAGGAAACGACTTTATGAAACGACGAAGGGCACGCGGCGCAATCATCGCCGTATTATTGCTTGGCCTCCTGATATTTAGCCTTGTCTACTATACATGGAACACGGCCGCCGCGATTTTTCAGCCGGTGGACGCTGCTGGACAGGGAAGAGATATTATCATTCAGATTCGCAAGGGCGAAACGGCTGCCCAGGTTGCCGATGATTTACAGGCGAAGGGTCTGATTCGCAATGCGTTGGCGTTCCGCCTGTGGGCGCGCATCAAGGGTTTGGATGCGCAATTGCAGGCGGGGGGATATAATCACTTAAACACAAGCATGACCATCAGCGATATCATTGACCAATTGCTCACCGCCTCACCCGATGTGGTTTATGTGACAATTCCTGAAGGCTATCGTATCGAGCAGATTGCGCATGCGTTTGCAGAGGCGGGGCTGGTCAAGTTCAACGAACAAGATTTTCTGAAATACACGCTGCATCCAGACCAGTTTCCTGACGCAAGCAAGTATCCCGTTCTGAAGCTCATTCCGCGTAATCATAGTATGGAGGGACTGCTCTTCCCCGCGACCTACGATATTCCTATTGACGGCACCACGGGAGACGTGGTGAATAGGATGTTGACGGCCTTTGATGACTATACACAGAAAAATGGGTTGGTAGCAACGGCCAAAGCGCACGGTCTGAATGAGTACCAGATGGTGATCCTGGCTTCACTGGTCCAACGGGAGGTATCTCATTATAGTGATGCTCCTGGAGTGGCCGGTGTGTATTGGAATCGCGCCTTTAGTACTGTGCCCAATGATACGGCGGGCTTTCTTGGCTCTGACCCCTCGGTAGAGTATGCTCGAGATACGGAGACCCCACCTCAGCACTACTGGCTGCAACTGGCAGGCGCGGGAAAAAATATTGCTACCAACAGTCCCTGGAATACCTACAGTTTCAAGGGGCTTCCGCCTACGCCAATCTGTAGTCCTGGACTGGCCACGTTGCAGGCTGCCGCGTCTCCGGCGAAGTCGAATTACTTCTACTTTTTTAGCACAAAAAGCGGGAGTATTGTGTATGCGACCACGTACAACGAGTTTTTGCAAAAATATAACTCTATGCCACATTAAAGAGAGTAAATAGCATCATGAACCTGAGCATCTGGCAAATACTTTTTCTGGCCCTGCTGCAAGGCGTGACGGAACTGTTCCCTATAAGCAGTCTTGGCCATACCGTGATTATTCCGGGGCTATTTGGCTGGGGTGACCTTGTACGCAACCCGGCATTTTTACCCTTGATTGTTGCGCTGCACCTGGGCACCAGTGTTGCGCTGTTTGTTTATTTCTGGCGCGACTGGTTTCAGGTAGTGCAGAGTGTGGTGAAGAGCGTCAAGGACGGCGAAGTGAAGAGAGGGACGGAGGAGTGGGTGAGTTTTCTGATCATCATCGGCTGTATTCCTGGGGGATTGCTTGGCGTTTTTTTAGAGAAGCCGCTCAAGTTACTGTTTGCCTCTCCGCTGGTTGCTGCTACGTTCTTAGTGGTCAATGGCTCAATTCTTTTTCTGGGTGAGCGTATGCGCCGCCGGACAGAGGCACACATGCAGGTAGAGAATATCGATGTCAAAGAGCGAGAGGCACGGTTTCGCCCGCTTTCGTCCCTTTCCTGGAAGGAAGCGGTTATTGTCGGCTTCGCGCAGTCGCTCGCGCTGATCCCGGGGATATCACGTTCAGGCGCTACTATGGTGGCCGGCCTGGGGATTCGTCTCAATCACGAGGACGCGGCTCGTTACTCCTTTTTGCTGGGGACGCCTCTGATAGGCGCGGCGGCGCTGCTGGAGGTGCCACAGCTATTTAGCCAGTCTATGCAAGTTTTGCTGCTGGTCTTGTTGGGTATGGTCCTGGCGGGAGTGGCGGCTTACTTGAGTACTAAGTTCCTGATGAAATATTTTGAGACAGGTCGTCTCTATCCCTTTGCTTATTATTGCTGGGGAGTGGGCTTGTTGTCGCTCATCCTTTTCCTTATTGTTTTTCCGGGGCGGGGGTAAATATCCAAAATGGCTATTCTATTACAGAATGTGAAGCTTAAAAGGTTTACACGTTTGATACAATGGAGACGCTCTGGGAAAACCAGAGTAGATATTTTTAGAAGAGGTAGGTATTGTTTCGAATGAAGAATTCCATGGTTTATTATCTAATCATCGGCGCTGGAGTCGTTGGCCTCGCGGTAGGTGTATATCTGATGGCGACCGCGACTGTAGCAAGTCCTCATCATTTAACCAAATACGCGGCTCTTGGTCTTGGCGCAGTGCTGGTACTCGGCGGTGTTGTAGGTATGTTTGTCATGAAGCCTAAAGCAGCCAAGTAATCTTGACGTTTGCAATGGGAGATGCGAAGAAGCACTAAGATGGAGACATGTCTTAGTGCTTCTTCGATATTTCCGCCCTGGCTATCTGGCTGGAGGTATATGAAATAGCGTAAGGGTGTATGGGCCGATAAATCGGCGGTGGGCGCGATAAATCGGCCCCTACAGATGGTTCATACGCTAACTGGTAGGTGTTGTGTTTAAAATGCTGTAAGCTTCTGCTATAATGACGGTGCCCTTGCTGATGAAAAGAAGATAGTGCTTGAGAAGGAGGTATTTATGAGTAAGTCAACGCTTTTTTATGGGGGAATTGTCCTCGCGATAGTTTTTTTCGCCTTTGCTGTTTATTACATTATTCCAGGTATCTATCATCCTTTTACATTTAGCCCGCCGATGGAATCGCATAGAACTCACGCGCTTGCGTTCCTTGCGTTGTCGGTTGTCAGTGTAATTGTGGCACTTGTTAACCGTCGTAGGGCGGTCAAATAATGGAATGTACAAAATGAATATTGTAGAAAGTAGGACCTTTTCTTTATGAAAAACCCGGCTCTTTTCTTTGGTGCCATTGTGGTCGCGGTGATCTCTCTCGCGCTTGGTATCTATTACGCGATTCCTGGCGTTTATCATGTTTTGACGAGTGGCTCGCATCCAGCGATGGACCCGCAACCTGGACACATTCTGCTGTTTATGGGTATTACCATTGTATGTGTGATTGCCGCGCTTGTTACCCGACCGCGTTCGAAAGCTCAGTAGGGCAGTAGTAATGTTATTGCGCAAAGAAACCCCGGCTCCCAGTGAGTAGCTGGGGTTTCTTTGCGCAATTATTTTGCAGCTAAGGTTTCTCCTACAATGTGTGGGTAGCCGCGCAGAAATTCTTCCACGCTCATAGCTTTTTTCCCTTCCAGTTGAAGCTGCTGGATTACCAGCAGACCATCGCCGGTTGTGATTGCCAGTGATTTGCGTCCTGCATCCTGCAGGAGAGAGACCATTCCTGGGGTGGTTGAAGTGGTCGATGTGGTATGTGGAAAAGGATGAGCTGAGAGTATTTTCAGCAGCTTGCCGCGCCAGTAGGTGTAGGCGCCGGGCCAGGGAGTATAGGCGCGGATTTTGCGGGCCAGTACGGCAGCAGGCTCTCCCCAACTAATTGCTCCATCTTCTTTGCGTAACATGCGAGTGTGGGAGGCGGCCTGGTGATCCTGCGGTACAGGGGTGATCTTTCCTGAGACCCAGAGGGGTAATGCTTCAATCAGTGCCTGAGCTCCCAGGTCAGCTAATTTGCCGGTGAGGCTGCCGGTTGTCTCGTCTTCGCTCAGTGGAATGCTGCGTTTGAGTAGTATTGGGCCTGTATCAATGCCGGCGTCAATAAGCATGATGGTTACGCCGGTTTCTGTATCGCCATGCAGGATAGCCTCGGAGATGGGCGAGACGCCGCGATATTTTGGCAGTAATGAAGCGTGGATGTTGAGTGTTCCGAAACGAGGGAGATCAAGTACTTCTTGTGGGAGGATTTGTCCGAAAGCTGCAACGATGTAGAGGTCGGCATGATACACTGCCAGGGCTTCTCTATTTTCAGTCCGCTTGAACGATCCTGGCTGCCAGACGGGGATACTGTGGGCTAAGGCAGTCTGTTTTACAGGTGAAAAAACAATGGCCTGTCCTCGCCCTACGGGCTTATCCGGACGGGTGATGACCGTGACTATGTCGTAGCCTTCTGGGAGTACCGCGCCGGGTGGCCTTCCCTTGATGAGCGCTTCAAGAGCGGGTACCGCGAATTGCGGAGTACCCATGTAGATAATACGCAACATGGTTCTTCTCCAGAGCGACCGCGAGTCCTCGCGACAAGCCGCTCACCAGGTGTTTTTGTTGGCGGAATATTCCGCAAGAAAATATATTCCGCACGTAAATATGAATGAATTTATATTAGCATATTCAGGCTACCTGAGATCTGAGATCCGAGGAACGATCAACAGGAAACGCGAGTGCGCTCTTTCCTGGTGTCACGGATTAGCCTGCCTGAGGGTGTTCTCTCGACTCATCTCTTTAAATATGCGACAATAGGGTACATTGATCTGTTGATGTGCAATGAAAGAGAATTTCGCAATGTCCACTACGACTCCAAGCTCAAAAAAAGTACCGGCGGAGGATGGCGCTGTTGTCTCGACTTCTGGCCGCAAGGTGCAGGGCTGGTTACTTATACTGCTGGTGTTTGTCGCGGGAGCCTGTTCGCTAGCTGTTGAACTCTCGGCCTCGCGTTTGCTCGCTCCGTATTTTGGCACCTCGCTGTTTGTGTGGGCCAATCTGATAGGTCTTATCCTGCTTTACCTGACGATTGGCTATTATCTAGGTGGGCGTTTGGCTGATCGCTATCCACGTCCTGCTGTACTCTACCTGCTCACAATTATTGCGAGTGTGCTGATCGGACTTATTCCTATCATTTCGCGCCCCATTCTCTTCTGGTCTTTATCAGCCTTTGCGACATATTCTGTTAGCGTCTTTTATGGCTCGCTCGTTTCGGTGATCCTGCTCTTTGCGCTGCCGATGATCCTGCTGGGGTGTGTTTCTCCTTTTGCGATACGTTTGAGCGTCGAGCAGGTGGTGAAATCTGGACGTACTGCCGGACAACTTTATGCTATTTCTACCGCGGGGAGTATTCTTGGTACTTTTCTGCCGGTGCTGTGGCTTATTCCAACAATTGGCACTTATCGCACATTTATTGTTTTTGCGGTTTCTCTCCTGCTGGTCTCAATCGTTGGGCTAACAGCTTCAAGGCCCTATACAGGAGGCGGTTCGCGTTTTCGTGGGAATAAAAACCTGCTCCCTTTGCTGCTCTTGATTCCGATGGGGCTTTCGCTCTTTGGTTCACAGGGTCCAATCAAGCCTCCGAGTGGCACCAATGGCGGGGGAGTGCTGGTGACTGAACGGGAGTCACCTTACAACTATATTCAAGTGGTGCGCGTGGGAAATGAAATGCAACTGGTGTTGAATGAGGGTTTGGGCATCCACTCTATCTATAACCCGGATAGTGTGCTGACGCAGGGACCATGGGACTATTTCCTGATTGCTCCTTTCTTCAACAAGGCGCCCTTTACCCAGAGCCAGGTGCATAGAGTGGGAGTGATCGGGCTGGGGGCGGGCACTATCCCGCGTGAATTTAGCGCTATTTATGGGCCTGTTCCGATTGATGGGGTTGAGATCGATGGCACGATTGTCAAACTGGCGCAGCAGTATTTTCATATGGATGAACCGAATTTACATGTTATTGTAGAGGATGGACGCTATTACTTGCAGAATACGAAAGTACTGTATGATGAGATTGGTATCGATGCTTATCAACAGCCCTACGTGCCTTTCCAATTGACTACGAGGGAGTTTTTTCAGGAAGTGCGCTCACACCTGACACCGACCGGGGTGGCTGTCATCAATGCTGGCCGTACCTGCTGTGATTTTCGCCTGGTAGAGGCGCTGGCGCAAACGATGCGCTCTGTCTTTGCTAACGTGTATATCATAGATACCCAGCGTTTTGAAAATAGCCTGGTCATCGGTACCAATGCGCCGACTTTGCTGAGCGATTTTTATAGCAACACCGCCAGTCTGAGCAATCCAATGCTGAAGAGTATTGCTGACGCCAGTATTGAGTATGGGCATATCCGCGAGGAGAAGACCACCAACGTCTATTTTACTGATGACCGCGCGCCTGTCGAACAATTAATTGACCAGATTATCTTTGACGCGGTACAGAACGGCGGTAAATAAAGACTCCTCTGCTTTGTTATTGGTTAACTTGTCACATACTGTTCTGTCGAATCGAACTGGATGCCCTCCATGGTCTGTTGGAGCAAATACTGGCTGACGGCGTGTATGCTGCCGGTTTTTTTATAGAGGGCGATCTGGCGGTCCGCACCAGTGCCGCGGGGATCATCGACCAGTTGGCGAATGTAGTTGAGGTCGGGACGGGTACCGAGGTCATCAGCGACGTCATCGACCATGTTTAGCAACTCGTGAAGCGAATCACGCAAGCTCAGGATACTTTCCCGCTCAAAATCAACGATCTCGGCATCAAGACCATAGCGCGCGACACGCCATTTGTTCTCCTCAAGAAGATAGCGCGGTACGACATAGGTTTCTCTGCCATGCTTATTCAGCCAGGATAGTTTTGCCACGAGCGATTGGCAAACTGCTGCAATGCCGATGACATCATTGAGCGTGAGGGGCATATCAAAGATACGGAACTCAACAGTGCCAAAAAAAGGGTGGGGACGGATATCCCACCAGATTTTCTTGCCATTGTCGATGCAACCAGTTTTGATGAGCGTTTGTACGTAGCGATCGTAATCGCTCCATGTTTGGAATGTATCGGGAAGTCCACTACGAGGGAAACGCTTCCAGACTATTGTGCGATATGTTTTGAGACCGGTGAGCCGGCCTAACCAGAAGGGAGAGTTCGAAGAGAGCGCGAGTAAATGTGGCAGCCAGGTGCGCAATTGATTCATCAAGGTGAGCGCGACGTCATTGTTCTCAACTGCAATATGGATATGCAGGCCAAAGATCAGGATGGAGCGTGCGACGTCCTGAAATTCTTCTAGCAGTTCGTCATAGCGCGGGTTAGGTGTGGTGAGCTGATCCATCCAAAGGCTACCGGGATTCGTACCAGCACTGATTAAGGCTAAACCCTCCTCGGCTAAAAGGCATGCTAACATTGCTCGCAATCTTCGTGTCTCTGAGCGGGCAACCATAATATTCGGATAGACTTTAGAAATAAGCTCTACAGTTGGTTGCAACATTTCGGGCTTGATCTGTTCGCCGAAAAAGGGGGCTCCTTTTTTTAGGATAGGAACAATTTGTGAACGAAGTTGTCCAGTATTACGATCTACTATTTGATATTCTTCCTCGATGCCAATCGTGTAACGTGCGGCCATGCCTAACTCCTTCACCCATCCTCAGGACATGGGATAGAATCGCTTTATATGTAGTGCGAGATAGCGGAACTACCAGACTAAGATGAAAACAACGGAAGAGTATTTTACAAAAGGCGGGAGGATTGAAATTTAAAAGGAAACGAGATGATGGTACAGAGTGATGCAAGTATCTTCCCAGTGATCTCTGGTTATGCGCGATCGCGCGTGCCCGCATACAAGCTCCTTGGAGGTGAAAACTTTGCAGCAAAGGTTGCATAAGGGAGATGCATACTACTTTAAAAGTTCCTGGAATCATAGCGTACACAAGAAGTATGCGATTTGTCAAGGGTTTTTTCCCACAGAGACAAGGTATCTGAGAAAGCTGGATATCATGTCTCTGTGGGTTGAGCTGTTTAGAGTCCGAAGGCGTGTGGCAGGAGATCTGAGCAGGAAAAGTCTTGTGAGACTCCATCGATATAAATAGTGGCGTTGGGAGCCAGGTCGGCAAGCCATTGGCGACAGGCGCCGCAAGGGGTACGTCGATTGATAGAGGCATCGGGGGGATTATCTATGCAGGCGACGGCAACCTGGGTAATCGGGCCAGCGCCAGCAGAGAGAGCCGTGGCTAAAGCCGAACGTTCAGCGCATAATGTCAGGCCGTAACTCGAAATCTCTATATTGACACCTGTGTAGAGCTTGCCATCTGCAATAAGAGCGGCTCCTACTCTAAAATGGGAGTAGGGACAATGTGCTCGCAGGGCAGCTTCGCGGGCTGCTGCCAGTAGTTCATCTCGTGTCATGATTACCTTTTCTCCTTGAAGATAGAACGTGAGGTAAAGTGCCGGAAAGGCATCTCACACATTATTGCCGTTTCAGGTGATAGACGTAGTATGAATAACTTTGGTGACTATTCATAGCCCAAATTGTACCATGGTGTTACTGGGTGTTAACAGTCGCGTTAATAGCAATGAGAGCGATGCAACCGCCAAATGGGGATACTTGCTTGCTCAGATCTTTAATTATGTTGTAATGCAGGTCTACAGGAGGAATACGAGTGAAAATCCTGGTGGCGGATGATGACCGCGATATGGTAGATATGCTAAGCTACTGGTTAAAAGGGCATGGTTACGACGTGGTACGCGCATTTGACGGCGAACAGGCGATCAAACGTTGGCGTGAGTCGCTGCCTGATCTCGTCATTCTAGATGTGCAGATGCCCAAATTGGATGGTTTCGAAGTATGTCGCCAGATGCGCAATGAAACCAATTCGATGGTCTTAATTCTTACCGCTCATGATCGTGAAGATGACGAGATACGTGGGTTAGAGATGGGTGCTGACGACTATCTGCGTAAGCCCTTTAGCCCAAGACAGCTTCTCGCTCGCATCAAGGCTGTGATGCGCCGTTCAACAATTTCGCGGGGAGCATCGAATTCCTCTTCTATTACTGTTGGTCCCGTTACTCTGGATGCGATGCGTCATGAAGTGACGAGAGACGGAGCCAAGGTCAGGCTAACTCCTACAGAAAGTCGCCTGCTCCACTTGCTGATTACTCATACGGGACAGGTGCTTACTACCGATATGATCATCGAGCGCGTCTGGGGCTATGACGAAGCAGGAGACTCGGGACTGGTGAAGACGCATATTCGCCACCTGCGCCAGAAAGTCGAACCTGACCCCAATACTCCGCAGTATATCATGACGGTTCCAGGGGTAGGCTACACGTTCACCACACCTATTACTATAGAGCAATAAATAAGGAAAAGGCCCTGCGAGGGAGAAGATCAAAATCAGCGGTTTTGATCTTCTCCCTCGCAGGGCCTTTTTTCATCTTAACCAGATTGGTCTCATCTTAACCGCACCATAACAAAAATTTCATCATTTTGCTAACTCCGTTGATTTACAATTCTATTTATATCCCAGTATTTGAATTTGGAATAGTAATATCCAAAAGAAGCTTGCAGTTTTGATGAATTACAGAAGAAGAGATAGCGCAGCCGAATTATATATACCGTCAGGCTCTCCTGCCGCAGAACGCTGTAATTGTTTGCCTCCTTCTTCAATTCAGGTTGTGCCCGCGCTAAATCTTGAAGAGGATATCGTAGATCATCACAAAAATACGCCTGCTTCATCAGCATTGAATGCCCTGCTTCGCCAGCAGTTGGAAAAATTTTTCCCTCGCTCAACGGCACTCAGCCTGTTGTTGCTGCATGTCTCGCAATTGGAGCAGATTCGTATCAATCCGCTGACGGGGTTACTAAGCAAACGCCAGCGTTACCATGCCACTGCAAGTTTCTTAGAGCAAGTGTTGGTGAATGTGCAGCGTGCTATCAGGGACAGCGATGAGTTGTTAGTGCATGAAGGGACGGGAGCTGCTATCATCTTCCCTGAAGTTGATAAGCAAGGCGTCAGTGTGATATTAGAGCGCGTTTCTCAAAGAATTAGCCTGTTGCAGGCAGAGACTGTCATTCCTCCTTTAGAACGCGAAACAGAGATCGTTCTGGGTATTGGTTCTTATCCGGAATCTGGTCCCTCGTTGGAGCATTTGCTGTACCACGTAGGATTTACCGCATATAGATTTACCTTACGCCCTGCTATTAAAGCGCAATTGTTGGAAGAGACGCCTACAATGACAGCGATCGGCGAGCCAATTTCGGCCACACTTATGCACGACACTCAAATGGCTCCTGGTTCTACGAGGTCAGAGAGTAATGTCCCGTTTATGCAATTGCCAGCGCAACTCCCTTCCCGTTTAAAGCAGATTATCCCCTTTCATGTCGCACTAGAATACCGTTGTGTTCCTGTAGGGCGCGATCACCAATTCTTGACCGTTGCCATGGCTGATCCAGGTAATAGCAAGGCGGTATGCTCTCTGAGAGAGATAACAGGGTTGACTGTTTTTCCGGTATCATGCGATATCAGTGAGTTAAACGCGCTGCTGGCCAATAAATGGTAAGAAGATAGCATTTCAACAATACGCCTATATGGTTTCTTTAGTTAACAGGTGATGAATTGCAAACCAAAATAAGGGGAAAATTAACCAGATCACAACTGATCCTCAATATAATAGTGTATCATCATTGGTTACAATAACATGCGATGAGACATATCTGTATCGTCGGATACATTGTTGACTGTACACACCTATCACTTTGAGGAGAGAAGACATGGTTTTACAAATGATACAAGATGACGTCCTCTTAACGTTCAAAGAGGCAATGAGCTATTTACGGGTGAGCCGCTCAACTCTATACCGCCTCATGTGGTCTGGTCAACTAACCGGTCACAAGGTGGGGAGCACGTGGCGGTTCTATCGTGAGGACCTGCGGTCTTGTGTAGGGCGCGAGATCAACATGACCAACATGCAGCATAGCGTCGTCGCCAGCTAAGCTCTCTCTTTGCAATATCTCCGTTGAGTCAGCTTATACATATTTGCAATCAATCTTTCATCATTAAAAGATCTGGCAGGAGATAGTTACGAAAAAACACCCTGTTTATTTGCTTGCCGCACACAAGCAAATAAACAGGGTGTTTTTTTGCCCTAAAGCCGGTCGTATTCTGTAATCTTCCAGGTTCCATTGATCCTGGCGAGGCTTAGTAGAGCAGTATAGCTGCTGCTATGGCGTTTAATATCAACCGTTATAGTGAAGTGGGACAGGTCGGGCCCTGTGTTTGGGTCTGTTCTAAATGAAGGTTGGCCTGGAATAAAAGAGGTAATAGCGCCCTCTTGTTCATCGAGTTTGCTGGCCTGTGATGTAAAGGCATCTTGAGTAAGTCCGCTAATCTGTCCCTGGGGAGCCAGGTCGCTAAAAGCGGCGGTGTAGTTTTTTGACTGAAGATTGGTGTAGAAATCATCCACGATGTTGAGAGCCCCTGATACCTGTTGGTAGGTTGAACTGAAAATGGTGTAAAATCCCCAGCCACATAATCCACAACCGGCGAGCAAGAAAACACTGATAATAGCGACCATGATCCAGGCCCAGCGGTAGGATTTTTTTACCGGAGGCGGAGAAGAGATCAAGGGAGGCGGGTAGGTTTGTACGCTTGCTGGCTGCATTTGCCCGGGCGCCGGTGGCGCGTAAGCATAGGCGTTGGGTGACGATTGTAGCGCCGGGTTTTGTAGCGGCAAAGAAGGCAAGACAGGCGGTAGGGACATATTTTGATAGTAGGCTGGTGGTGGTGGGTAGACCAGGCCTTGCCGTATGGCTTCCTCATCGATGGGTGCGCTGGCCAACTCTTCCGGCGGCAGAACCCGAGTCATAGGGGCGGGCTGTGGAATGACGCTGGCTAGAGGTCCGCCAGGAGGGAACTCGTAGAGGGGTTGGAAGTCCATCTGCTCTTCGCTATCCTGCTTCGGCGTCTCTTCTGCTGGTTGCTGGTCAGAGGGCTGCATACGATTAAGGCTCCCTTCAATAAGTTAGTTGTATCTTATTTTCAGAGAAGAGTATAGCCTTTTAGTGAGGGAAACGCAAGGAGAACGAAGGTTACCATTGTGCTAGCAGAGGAGATGTTATTGAGGTGGAGTAAGTTCCATTGCTACTTTGATAGGCCCCTCTCCTTCTCTGGTTTGACGTAGCGTAATATCGGCTGTCAACTTGAGCGCGGAGAGAAGTTCTATTAAAGTGTTCAGCGTGGGATTGATTTTGTCCGAAGAGAGCAGGCGGGATACTGCTTCTCGTTTCTTTCCCATACGGGTTGCCAGCTCTTCCTGGCTCATATTTTTATATTTGCGCACCATATCGATGGCATGCATCAGCTCTAACTCGGCGTCCATCTCTCGATAGCCAGCAGCAAATTCATCGTTCTTTAGTCGCTTTTGAAGACGCTGCTCAAATCTATTCATAGTTTTCCTTGCTCAAAGTACTCGATCATCCATTCCATAAAATATCCATCTCATAAACTAATTGTAACATACAAGTTACATATGTTGCAAGTTTTAAGTGAGGTTCCTGTTCCCTTATCGCATTTATTCACGCTCTCTCATTACATGATTATACGCAGGAATCAACAAAAAGCGGAAAAGATATAGGCTCTCGGACCCGTTTGGTGATGTGGATTGTGCAGGCAGGTGAGAAGACCTCTGGCTCTTACATCACCCTCTAGAGCATTTGCCATGGCCAGAGTCACTCTTTCTCGTTCCGGGCTGACCCAGTTCTATTGCTTCACACCAAACGGGTCCGAGAATCAAGATATATGTCAATGGGCACTGGTTTATTCACTGAATCCGAACAGTGACGATTGAGCTATCCTGGTGGCGTATGCGCTTTGCGCCAATGTCAGGTATATCCCATCTACCTGTTGCCGATTCATGCGGTAGGCTCTCGCGTGTTCTTCTGACCAGAAGAAGACGGAGTTGCTTCAGTAGTCGCCAATGATGTTCGGGCCCTCGAAATGCTGCCAGTCTACTTCTGGCTCGAATAGGAGAGGCTGCGCATCTTTCTCTTTGACGCTGCACTCCATGTCGCTATTGACAGTGAGATGTAATTCTCGACCACAATGCGCACACGCAGTCTCTATCTCGATGGAAAGTCGCTCGTTACGTAAGCGCCCTTGCACGAAGGGCGTAGCCATAGCATCTTCCGCTCACGCTCCAAAAATGCGCTCTCCGGTGCTGAAGAGCAGGCGATGAGGTGTCTTCTCCGCGGTGACTGGAAACGCCCAACTGACCTCTCCGGCAGGGTTTTGAACCAGGAAAAACAGGTTCTGCTGGAGATCGTTGAGAATGGCGATGACCCTGGAAAGTGGAAGTTGTAATTGTTGCGCGATATCTTGAGCACGTAAGGGCATACCGTGGTTGCGTGGGAGTTCGGAGACGACGAAATTTCGCACAAGGTGATGATCACGCGTCATGAAGCTGAGCCTGGTTGAGGGTTGATGTTGCGCATGCGCGAGGTGCTTGTGCCAGTTCTCAGCGGGCACTGCGAGAATTCTCTTTTGCCGACCGATCAGGATGGTATCTTTCATCTGTCTCCTCCATGCGGGATGTTCTTTCCGCGTTCATCGTTGTTCGCGGTGGATTCGGTTAAATGATGGCTGGCGCTCACTCCATATTCCATATCGTAGACTTGCTTGAGCTGGCCTATACGCTGGAGCGTTTCCTCACTGAAAGGAAGTTTGTTTTCAAATGCGTGCAACGTCATTCCTTCTAGCAGATCGCCGAGGGACATATCAAGGTATTCCGCGAGCGCTTTGAGCACTTTGACCATGCTTTTTTCCATGCGGACGCCGATCTGTACGCGTTCAACAGGAATTTTACGCTGCTGCGCATGAGATGATTCTTCGCTTTTGTCCATGTTATCCTCTCTGGTGTGCCAATGCAAGAATATTCAGATAGCGATATTATATTGATAACTTTGTAACTATATAACATTATAACACATTGGAAACAAAAACAACAGATGGCAACCCTCATACTTCTTTAAACATCCTCTTTCAATGTGTTATAAAAGAATAGAGAGATATACGAATAGGTGTAAGGAGTTTCATTTTTCCAAGGAGAAAAGCTATGTGCGGTCGTTTTGCACTCAGTACAGATATTACTACCGTGGCGAAAGTTTTTGGGGTGGCGCCGTCATTGCAGGCCTCACCGCGCTATAATATTGCGCCAACGCAGGAAGTTGTGAGTATTTTGCACAATGGCACTGCGCATATGGAGTGGTTACAGTGGGGATTGATCCCTTCCTGGGCAAAGGACGAGTCGATTGGCTCAAAGATGATTAATGCCAGGGCGGAAACGCTGGCGGAGAAGCCTAGCTTCAAGAGGTTGTTGCACTCAAGGCGTTGCCTGGTGGTAGCTGATGGTTTCTATGAATGGAAGAAGGAGCGTAGTGGCAAGACTCCCATGTATATTACGCTGAAAGACGGGAGCCCTTTTGCCTTTGCCGGTCTGTGGGACCTCTGGCATAGTCCCGATGGGCGAGATATTCGTACCTGTACTATCGTTACTACAGAGGCAAATGCGCTGGTTACCTCGATACATGATCGCATGCCTGTGATCCTCTCTGCTGAGGCCAGTGATCTGTGGCTGGACAGCTCGATTCATGATGAGAAGATACTCGTGCCTTTGCTGGCTCCCTATCCTGCCGAAGAGATGTCAGCGAGAGCTGTTTCACGGCTGGTGAACAACCCCAAAACTGAAGGGGCAGAGTTGATAGCCTGAAGAAGAGGCGCGCGCTAGCGCGCTTGAATGCGTACAGTGACCTTCGGGACAATTGCTTCTTCGGCAGGAGTGGCCAGCGAACGGATTGCGTCAATGGTTTCCTGGGCGTTTCTGACGAAATCGGCCCGCACGGGAAGGCGCGCTTTGAACTCTGCTACAGTAACATCGTCGAGGAAGCGTACGCCCTCGTTATCTAACATTACACGCGGCAACAAAACGAGATCGCCCAGGTTGCTGTTTTCCTCCAACGCTGCGAGGACATCCTGTCCGCAGAGCAGCCCGGCGACGGTCACTTCTTCGCCAAAGAACTTGTTCACGATGGGTAAGACCTGCACTTCAAGCTGTTCAGCCTGGCGTATATCTTCAGCGAACTGTTCAATGACCGGGTGGGCCATGACGCTGGTGACCAGCGTTACGCGGCGTGGCTGAGGCATGGCAAGAGGAAGTTTGCGCTTGCTGCGGTTCCACTGATCGATCAAGAAGCGCGTCATGCCGACACCGTTCTCTATCTGCGAATAGGAGCCGTAGTGTTGGGCAGGTGGGAAATCGCGACCCGTGATGAAGTACCACTCATCGGAGAGGTAGACAAACGGATAGCCGTCGGGGTCTTCCGCCGCAAAACGCTGCTGGTGGAGCTCGACCTGTGCGATAATAGTCTCGGCTTCCTGGCGAGTATAGTGTCGCAGGGATGGCAGATCGCCGGTCTTGAGCATGTTATTGTACTTCGTAAGCCCCACGGGCACAACAGAGATAGATTCGACGATAGGCCGCAGTTCGGCTAAATCACGGATGCTGCGATCAAGTTGCTCGCCATCGTTGATAGTGGGGCAGAGGACGAGCTGGGTGTGACAGGTGATATGCATTTCTCCCAGCCGTTTGATGTGGTCAATAATATCACCGGCGCGCGGGCCATCAACCATCTTGCGGCGCAAGTCGGGGTCGGTTGCATGCACGGAGACATAGAGAGGAGTCAGCTTTTGTTCATCGAGGCGCTGCCAGTCATGCTCTTTGAGATTGGTCAGCGTAATAAAGTTTCCAAAGAGAAATGAGTAGCGGTAATCATCATCTTTAATATAGAGCGAGGAACGCATGCCATGAGCCAGGCCTGGTTGCGGCGCAAAACGTTCCGGTAGTCCTTTGATAAAACAGAAGACACATTTATTGGCACATTGTCGAATAAAGGGCGCTGGTTCTTCGCCGAAGAGTACACCGAGGTTTTCATCGGCTGACTTGGTTATACGAATTTCGTGTAGGGTTTGCTGTCGCTCGAAGCCGATGATCAACTCTTCATCCGCGACATAAAAGCGATAATCGACGAGGTCGCGGACCAGGTTGCCATTGATCGTGCGAATAAGATCGCCAGGTTGTAGGCCCGCGAGGTCGGCTGGGCTTTCGGGCACTACTTCACGCACCCATCCATACATTTTTGGCATTGGTTTTATTCCTTAGAAAAGACAGATAAGAGCGACCATGGCGGTCGCATGGCACCCCTCGCGGGCGCCAGAATTGCACATTGCTTCCCTTGCTCCCCAAAGAAATGCTGATATATTTCCAGATGATTATAACCGCGCGGTGGGCGTACGTCAAATTTCATGAAAGTTGGTAGACTTGCAGAACTCGTGCCCACTTGATAGAATCTATACGATGTCGTATATTTTGTGTATGTAGTATACACAGTATATACAAGTGAAAGGTTTTTCCATGATTTGGCAAAAGCTCAGGAAAGTAGGCAACAGCTATGTTGTTACTATCCCAAAAGAGGAAGTAGAACGCCAGAATTTAAAAGAAGGCCAGTTACTGGCTGTCGAAGTCCAGCCGGCGGAAATACGCCCGGTGCCTTCACCTGCTTTGCGTAAAGCATTTGAAGAGAGTTGGAAACGCAATGAGGCGGGCTATCGCTACCTTGCTGAACATTAGACAGATGGGCTGTAAATGGCGGAAATATATCAATTGACTTTGGCCGATGTACTTGCTCTTCACGAAATCATGATGGAGCGGTTCGGTCGTGCCCCTGCTCCATTACGTGAGGAAGGTTTGTTGGAATCGGCGATCATGCGACCACGTATGGTCGCTTATTATAATGATATCGACCTGGTCAGCCAGTGCGCAATACTGACAGTGGGCATCTCACAGGCCCAGGCCTTTCTGGATGGAAATAAACGAACAGCATATGCTGCCTGTGATGTGTTTCTGCGATTAAATGGACTGGCCTTTTCAGGCGACCCATTAGCTCTGGCCATTCAATTAGAGACTGTGGCACAGCAATCAAGCAACCTTGAAGAAGCAACTGAGCGCTTTGCACAGTGGCTGCGAGGAGAGGTGAGCGCGAGAGATGAAAGCTAAGCTTCCTTGACAGGCTCACTTGCCCATCTATATAATCTGGTCAACAAGTTTAAACGTATTTTCCCCTAGAAAAAGATGCACCCATGAATGACAATGATGATCTGACGCGGATACTTGCCGCAACCAGCGAACCCGTGCGGCTGGAGATCATCTTTTTGCTGGATAGCGGCGATAAAATGAATGTGGGCCAGATCTCCAGCCACTTTCGTTTAAGCCGCCCGGCGATTTCTCATCACTTGAAAGTGCTGAAAGATGCCCGAGTAGTGCGCAGCGAGAAAAGCGGACAGGAGATATTCTACTGGCTTGATTTTGAACGGGTAGTGCTCGCTCTGCGGACGCTGGCCGATAAGATTGAGCGTAACTATTTGCCGCACAAAACACAAGCATGATCGCCAGGAAACGCTTCCCAGATCAATTGACGGCCATTGTGGGCATCTTCCGTTGTAACCAGCACTTCACCAACCTCAGGATCGACTGCGCCAGGTGCGTTGCCCTGCTTGTAGCCGCGCGCCACAGTGCCGACGGTTGGGCAAACGAGTGAAAATGGGCACCCACAGTTGAGCTGGCAGGCAATGGGCGAGGTTGAGCCCATTCCGTCTATCAGCAAACGTGTCGCGTCCCTACGGGATTTTTTCGCCAATTGTGATATATACTTCCCAGTGGCTGCTGCGCGCTCGTTCGGAACGACGATGCAGGCCAAACTTTTCCAGGGGAATATGCTGACCAAACCAGGCATCTGGCACTACCTCGGTAGTGATACCTGTGCCTGTCTCGCGACTCCTATCTACTATCATATCTTCAGGACGTTCAGCAGGCTGATTCCGGGCCATTTCTTCATCCAGATTGCGATGTTTACGTGGTCCATAGACTGCTGAAGGGCCATAGACAAGCATTTGAGCAAGCACCAGGAGAGGTTGGAGAAAGCCGACGGGGAGGAGGTTGGCTCCTTCGATCACAATCAAGCGGCCGCCGGGGCGCAATACGCGCTCGACCTCTGCGATGGTATCGGGATCATAAATGTATTCAGAAGGAAACGTGCTTACGACAGTATCAAATGCCTTGGCACTGAAGGGGAGGTGTTGGGCAGACCCCTGAAGTATCCAATTTTTTTCGCCCAGATGGCGGCGCTGAAGTGTGTCTCGTGCCGCCGCCACCATCTGGGGGGAGTGCTCGACGGCGCGACAGTTGTAACCCGCCTCGATCATATCGACGAGCAGGTCTCCCAGCCCGCAACCGAGTTCTAGCACTTCGTGACCGGTGATACGCGGTAAAACCTGGCGTTGCCAGGCGCGCCATTGTCCAGCAAACGGCACTGTGCTGGCAAAGCGGTAGAGGTAGCGGTTTTTGTAAAGTGTCTCAAATAGCCACTTACGCAAAACAGGTGTCACTGTACGCCTGCCTCACTGAAAATGTCGAGCAAATCGCTCACGTTTTCGATGATGAGATCGGGCTTGATGTCGATCGGCAAGTCTTGATCCCACTTTCCTGTGCGGCTCTTTATATGCGCAAGGACATAGTCATCATCGGTGATATGTAATCCCTCAGGTACATCGTGAGAGTTAGCTCCCGTATAGTCCTCGGAGAAGGAGGACGTTGAATTGGCTGTTGCTACTGCCCCAGTGGCAACCAGATAAGCTCGCTGCCGTACACTCGGTTTAGGTTTCCAGATGGTGAAAATATGCAGCATCTTTCCCCCTGCAATGTCTGCCTTGAGCGAGTCACCGACCATCACAGCCTCTGAAGGGGGGATGTTCAAAGCATTGAGCGAATGGAGGAAAATCGCGGGATTCGGTTTTCGTACCCCTAAATCGGCTGAAATGGCGATGTGGCGGGGATCAAAAAAGTTCAGCAAGCCCAGTGTTTGCAGGTCTTCCTGGAACAGTGTCCCACCCCATTGGCGATTGGTTACTACTCCCAATTGAAAACCGCGCTGTCGTAACGCTGCCAGTGTGGAGAGAACGTCATCAAAAAGCGGGCGTGACTCAGGTATACGCACACGCAGCGCCTCAAAAATGGCCGCGCTGCTTTCACGAGGAACACCGTTGATGCCCCATTGCCGCAGAACCTGTGTAACAGCATAAGCGCAATCAGGCTCAAGATCGTGGTTCTGGCGAATCATGGCTCGTGTCTGTTCGTCTACAGAATCGCGTAAACGCTGGCCAAGTGCTGTATTGCTTACATCGGGCTGGTAAGTAGGGGCAACAAGCTGCTTGAGCAGTGAAACAGCACGCATATTCGAAGCATTTTCCAATTGCCGCCATACAGCCGGGTCTTTACGAAACCAGAGCGTGTCACCGAGGTCAAACAAAATGCAGCGGATAGTACGTCCTGTGAGCAATGGTATTGGCTTTTTTGGCAAAGGCGCACCCCATGTCAATAAGAAGGATAAAGAGTATAGAGTTGTTTTGCTGCTATACTCTTTATCCCTATTTACTCTACTCTTTAACCTTTTTAAGAATACCTAGCGCGAAAGCGCATCTTCGCCTTCTGTGAGCACTTCATCTACAATGCCGTACTCAACAGCTTGTGGAGCGGAGAGGTAGTAGTTGCGGTCCGAGTCTTGCATGATGCGCTCGGTCGTCTGACCGGTGTGCTTGGCAAGAATCTCGTAGATGCTGCGGCGCAAGCGCAGAATTTCGCGTGCAGTGATTTCAATATCGGCTGCCTGACCTTCTGCGCCGCCGAGCGGCTGGTGAATAAGCACTGTCGAGTTCGGCAAACAGAAGCGTTTGTCTTTTTGACCTGCGGTCAAGAGAACTGCGCCCATGCTCATGGCCATACCCATACAGACGGTTGAGACATCCGGTTTGAGCCACAGCATTGTGTCGTAAATGGCCAGACCAGCATAGATGCTCCCACCAGGGGAGTTAATATACATGTTGATGTCTTTGGTTGCATCCTCACTCTGGAGGAACAATAATTGCGCTACAGTTACGTTCGCGACCATGTCGTCAATAGGTGTGCCAATGAAAATGATACGCTCTTTCAAGAGACGTGAGAAAATGTCCCAGCCGCGCTCACCACGAGGTGTTGATTCGACGACATTGGGAATAATGCCCCTGGGTTCAAGAATTTCAGCTCTGCCCTTGATCCATTTGGGATCATTGGGATTGAAAACGGCGCCCATCTTAACTCCTTCTTATCTAAAACAACGAACGGTCTGCCCCTCTTTCCATTGGTTATTGGGCGGGTTATACCGTCGGCTAAAAACGAAATGTGCAGAGGATACCCGCGCAAGCGGGTACTTGTACCGTAATGATAGCACTTGCAGGATGTAAACGCAAGAATGGAAATTACAGCACAATCTCGCCAGTGCCTTTACAGGTACTGCATATCTGCTCTACATAGATCAGCCCGTCTTCGCACCTGGGGCAGAGCTTCAATCTCTCGGTGCCATCGCTGTCGTAAGTAATAATTTCAGCCGTGCCATTACACTTTTGACAAATGACACCGACACTAATAGTGCCGGTACCGCCACAGTTAGGACACGGCATCAGGAGGTCTCCATACTCTTGTGCAGGGACGGGTTAAATATTACCACAGCGGTTCTCTCCGCGGGTTTCTTGGTCGAAAATCTATTGCGCCACTAAGCTCAATCTTTGTTACCAGGGCATTGTCGTTTAGACGTGAACGAATGCGCTCATCCAGGCCCGTCAATCCTTGCATATTTGCCGTGATCACGGTGGGAAAGCCCGAGTTGTACCGGTAATTCAGCAACTGGAAGAGTTTTTCGTTGGCCCAGGGTGAGCTTTGATGGGAACCCAGGTCATCCAGGACCAGTAACTCCGCTTCGCGCATTTTAGCAAAACGCTGATCGTACGGCTCGGTTGAGGTGGGAGAAAAGGTGGCGCGCAGGTGCGCAAGAAGTTCAGGAACTATCGTGAAGAGGACAACAGCGCCATCACTGAGATGTTTATTGGCAATTGCTGCCGCTAAATGCGTTTTGCCACAGCCGTTTGGTCCAATCAGGACGAACCAGCCAGCGGGGTTCTGTGCGAAACTCCACGCTTCGTGGAACGCTTCTTTCACTAAAGGGTGTATTCCTGAAGAGTTAATAATAAAATTTTCGAAGTTTTTATTTTGGAAAGCGCCCAGGTCAGATAGCTCAAGCAATTGCAGGCGTCTTTTTTCGCGCCTTTCAGCTTCTTTACATTCACAGGCAATAGGCTTGCCAAAGTTAGGGTGTCCATAAGGAACGTCGGCGCGCAGATAGCCGGCTCCTTTGCATTTGGAGCAGACGCTCTTCGTGGTCGTCAGCGCTGGTGTAGATACTGGTTGTAGTTGTTGTGCTTGCTCGTATGTCTCAGCCTCGCGATTCATGCTCGCGATCACACGCGGGTTGAGCGGTTGCGTAATACGATGATAGTACTGTGTCTCCTGCGGCAACGCCTGAGGGGCAGGCGGTTGCGTCTGGACGAAGCGCTCCTCGCGAAGATTACGTGTCAGGGGCGACCTGAACCCAGCTTCCCGTGCTGGTAGAAGGGGCGTTTCCCGCGTAACGAGCGACGAACCCGGCTGGTGTTGAGGGACTATTCTCGCGGGTGACCAGGCAGCATCCTGTTGAGCAGAGAAGGTTGTTCCCGGATCTGTTTGAGGAGAGCGTTGCCTGCTGCCGTTGACCTCGGTTTCCCAATCACCGTAGAGGATAGTCGCTTCTCCGTCATCCCATTCCTGCTGTACGTCTGCTGGCGGCAGGGGCGGGTATGTCTCATAGTGATCTCTAGTGATCTTGGGCGGAATCGTCTCGCGCTGGTACGGAGTAGCAGGAGAGCGAAGCTCAGCGCGAGCGGCAGTGCGCGATGGCTCTTGTGGAGATTGCTGGTCGTAGCTCGGATAACCCGGGCGGCGCTCGGTATTGCTCCGTTGCAGCATCTGATCATTGGCGGCACGTTGTGGTGGAAATTTTGGTATTTGCCTTTGTCCAGTATTGCCGTTCCCCCCATGGAAGGGCTGTTGAGGGGGCCTTCTGGAAGGCTGCGACTCCAGAGCGCCGGGTGAAAGTGGCTGACCAGGGCGCGCAGTTTGTTCAGGTAATGGAGGACGCCGGGTCAGAGACTGTTTTGGTCGCTGCTCATGAGGAACCATACCCTGCTGCGTATTACGACTCTCCTGTCCTTGCTGATGGCGTGGTGCCGTTCTTCGCATTATCTCGTTCAGGCTTTCCATTGCTGCCTGCCTTCCGTTTCCCAGCGCCTCAATATCGCGCTGATATAGCTCCAATTTCGTTTATTGTGCTGCACTGCTTCGCGGAAAGCCGCTTCGACCCAATCTTGTGGGTACTTGTCAGCAGCATCCTTTAGATGATCAGCAATGAGCGGAGATAGTAATCCGATATTTTGCTCATATAATACAAAAATATTAGGGCGTTCAACTTGAACCTGCACAGTGCGGCCTGTTCCAGCGCCATTGATCAGGGCCCGCGTAGCAGCGGGTAAGGACATTTCACCTTCCTGTTCGCTTTGCTCTTCCGCTACATTGAGAAGGCGCACAGGAACCATCTGGCCACCCTGTAGCTCATTGACCACTTTGCGGCTACGGGGTGTGTTAAAAAAATACCAATCAACAATCTCCGCTTGTTCGCCACCCTCACTCACTAAGCGTAAGTGTATCCGCAAAAGGGTGCCGCGTGCAAGGGCCAGTTCCAGGCCCTGTTGCAAGCGCTCTTCTGGTGGTCGCGGATCACCTCTGCGCTTGAGGCTGCGCAACAAAACCGGGTCTGCCAGCAGGTCGCTGCCGCTGACACAGCGCGGATTGCCCTGTTTTTGTGCCAGGAGCCAGAAAAGATGCAGTGTCACTTTTAATTCGGCACTGTCCTCGATCTCTGGCAAGAGTACCGTGAAAAATACTTCAGGTATTGGCACGTATGGACTTTTCCCTGATGGGAATCCAGTGAAGCCTGTCATAATAATAAGTCCAATTGTGTATTAGGTTCTTTACTCTTTACTCCACCGGGGGAGAGAGTTCCAGGTCATGGAAGCGGGTCTGGCTGGCTTGAAAATAAAGACTGATTTCGCCAACCGGCCCGTTGCGATGTTTGGCGACAATAATGTCGGCGATATTTTTGCGTTCAGTTTCAGGATTATAAACATCTTCACGATAAATAAACATGACTACGTCCGAATCTTGCTCTATACTACCACTTTCTCTCAGGTCCGAGAGCTGCGGTATCTTCGATTGACGGCTTTCCACGGCGCGCGAAAGCTGGGCCAGCGCTAACACGGGAACGTTTAGTTCACGCGCTAACCCTTTCAGATTGCGGCTGATCTCGGAAATCTCCTGCACGCGATTCTCGTTGCGCCTGCCGCTCCCTGAGACCGACTGCATCAATTGCAGGTAGTCAACGATGATCAAATCGATGCCGTGCTCGGCCTGCAAACGCCGGGCTTTGCTGCGCATCTCTACCGTAGAGATACTGGCAGTATCATCGATCCAGATATTTGCCTCTGAAAGGGTGCCCATGGCATAAACGATGCGCTCCCACTCATCATCCTCGATCCAACCTGTGCGGAGGCGCTGCTGATCGATACCCGCGTCCATGGAAAGGAGACGCTGCACGAGTTGTTCTTTGCTCATTTCGAGGCTGAAGATGGCGACAGAGCGCTGGTGTTTAATAGCGGTATTGTGGGCCATGGTCAAGGCCATACTCGTTTTCCCAACCGCAGGCCTCGCCGCTAAAATAATCAGGTCCGACTTTTGCAGGCCGCCTGTCAGGTGATCGAGGTCGGCGAAGCCGGTGGGAACGCCGACGATGGTGCCGCGCCGTTCGTGGAGCTGGTCCAGCTTATTCATGTACGCAGAGAGGATGTCGCGCAGCAGCGAAAAGTCACTGCGCGCATGTCGCTGGCTGATGTTGAAAATCAACTGTTCAGCTTTATCCAGGGCTACGTCAGCGTCTTCCTCTTCGTAGGCAACGGCGGCAATTTGTCCAGCGGCTTCAATAAGGCGGCGTAGGATAGAGTTGCGCTCGACGATGCGCCCATAGTATTCAACGTTGCCACTGGTTGGCACCTGGTTAATGAGAGAGGTGATGTAGCTGGCTCCTCCGACAGCCTCCAGTCTGTTGCGCCGCTCAAGCTCGTCACAGATGGTAATGAAATCGGCCGGTTCGCGCTGCTCATACAGTTGGAGAATGACCTCGTAAATAGTGCGATGGGCGTCGCGGTAGAAATCGTCTGGGAACAGAAATTCTGCCACCTGGACGATTGCCTCCGGGTCGATAATAATACTGCCAAGGACGCCGCATTCGGCCTCAATGTTTTGAGGTAATAGTTTCTCCATGTCTCCCCTATCGTTTGATGGATCCCTATCTGTCTGTTATATTAGCACATTGGTTCGACTTTTGACATATAAAAAAAGCGAAATCTTTTCTTTTCTGAAAATTGCGTGCCTGGATAGTGTACCGAATCTTTCTCTTGAAATCAATTGACGAGCATCAACAAGCTTTGTGGATATGTGGATATGTCTCTTGTACCGGCGTGCTTGAAAATTGTAGCAGCGTGACATAACACGGGGTTATCCCCTACTTATCCACAAAATTGACCAGTTTATCGGTACTTATCCACGAATTTATCCACAAACATATCCACAAAAGATGGTGAAATCAAAGGAATATTTAGCGTGTACAATGGTACCCCTACTCTGTTCAGTTCCTCGGAAATACCCTAATTTCACGTTTTCTAGAATAAAGATGATTAGCTGATACCGGCGCTTCAGGGGGTATATCTATGACAGAATGTCCGCAGTGTGGAAGTATGAACGAGGATGACGCTAAAAACTGTATTGGCTGTCGCGTCAATCTCTACTGGGCTTTTCAGCACTATGAAGAACTGGCAGCGCTGCGACGGGCAAATAAGCTGGCGCTCAGACCCGAATCGGCAGCATTTCTAGTCCAGACGAGTAAAAAGGTTGACGACGGTCCGACCGCTGGTTGGCTGCGCAATACTATCAGAAAATACGGCTTTAAGGGCGCGGGGAAAAAGGTCAGTACGACGGCAGAATGAAGTACGCGCCCGCCGCTGCCGGGCGCGTAGCTGTGGCGATTATTTTACCGCGCCGGCCAGGTGAGCTTTTTGACCGGCTTCTGTAATAGGGAGCTGGTTCATACCACTCGCATTAAACCACTCAGCAGCCAGTTTAATACCTTCGCGCAGGTCTACTTTGGGTGTATAGCCCAGCTCGCGTCGAGCCTTCTCCACGCTATGACGGTTGTCGCTGCCGAACATCATAGCGCCAAGCTGCGTCACAATGGGTCTGGTACGAGTGACTCTGGTTACCACTTTTTCCGCGACAATTGCGCCATAATAAATAGGGAGATAGGGCAGGTGCAGCGTTGGTCTCACCCCGCCAACGGCGTCAGCAATAGCATCAAACATTGCTTGCTGCGCCAGAGGATGGTCGTTGGTGATGTTGTAGACGTTGCCGGGAGCATTTTCGTGATAGGCGGCGAGCAGGAACCCCTGGACTACATCGGTGACGTAGCAGAAGGGCAGGGCATTGTCTCCTCGACCGATAATAAGACCTTTGCCGTCCTTCACTTTCTGAGCCATACGCCCGAAATGTAAGCGATCGCCCGGGCCAAAGAACGTACCTGGCCGCAAAATGACCGTTTCAACGTTGCTGGTGAGCATCAGCCGGCGCACCAGGCGATCACCTTCGGCTTTAGTAATGCTGTAGGGATCGGGATCGGGTCTCAACGGGTCGTTTTCGGTCAAGAAACGGCCATAGCCGAGGCCATAAACAGTATGAGAACTGGTATGAACGTAGCGGCGTACGCCAGCTTTTTGGGCGGCTTTATAGAGATTCTCAGAGCCTGTGACATTGACAAGGCGATAATCTGCCAGCGGGCGCCACACGCCCATCATTCCTGCCAGGTGAAAGATGAGGTCAACATTGCGCACGGCAGCATCCAGCGTGCTGGCATCAGTAATATCTCCGCGCACCACCTCGATTCCTTGCTTCAGCAGATTATCCGCGTTCTCGACCGGCAAGACCAGGGCGCGAATCTCTTCATCGCGCTGTAATAATTCTTTCACCAGGTGTCCGCCAAGCAGCCCTGTGGCACCAGTAATCAGTACTTTCATAGACAATCTCCTTTCTCTTCCTTCTATCCAACGCGAGGTACGCACTTCCTTGTAGGAAACGGTCCTGAAGTACTAATTTGTTTTTAGAGGAAGAACGGTGAAATTGTCTCACAGTATCCGGCTTTTTCGTGATAAGATAAGGGAAAAGGGAAGGATATTTTTACATATGGAACAAGTTAAAGAGCAATCGCTTCAGGCCCAGAGTCATTTCCCACATCTCACCTGGCCAACATCGAAGCCCGGTCCGTGGGCTACGCAGCCACCTCCTGGGCAGAAACCGATGCCAGGAAGGACTGACCAGGTGATGGAAGTTGGCTACGACCAGGAAACTGGCACTCCCAGTACTGATAACGCCTTACGCTCGATGCCAGATGAATCGCTGAAAGGCAGAACAGCCTTTGATCAGCAAGAGACCGCTCAAGAAACTCTGAAAAGGCGCAAGAGAAAGTAAGGCTGGTTACTCATTTAAATGTAATGCATGTTATAAGCCTGCTATGGCTTTGCCAGTCAATCATGCTGTTAGCATAGGTTTGTCGCACAACTATGCTAACAGCATGATTTTTATCTTTCATAATATGCCAATGGCCAGTATCATCTAGATAGAACAGCAAAAATGCCAGAACACTCCCAGGTGAAAGGAACAACCATGAAGCTTTTGATTCTCGGCGGCACCGTCTTTTTGGGCCGTCATATCGTTGAGGCAGCATTGGCGCGCGGGCACGAGGTTACACTTTTCAATAGAGGGCAACATAATCCCGACCTGTTTTCGGGCGTTGAGAGACTGCGAGGCGACCGCCATACCGATTTGTCTGCTTTGGAGGGCCGGCACTGGGACGCGGCCATTGATACCAGCGGCTTCGTTCCTCGAGTGGTCAACGCCTCTGCTGAGACATTGGCACGATCAGTCAATCATTACACATTTATCTCCAGCATCTCTGTCTTCGCTGATTTTACTACAGCGGGGATGAATGAAAACGCACCCTTAGCAAAACTGGCAGACGAGAGCGTGGAAGAAGTCACCAATGAAACATACGGCGCGTTGAAGGCGCTCTGTGAGCAGGCGGCAGAGGCGTCCATGCCTGGCCGGGTGCTCGTTGTTCGTCCCGGCCTCATTGTCGGCCCTGATGATCCGACCGATCGCTTCACCTACTGGCCCTACCGCGTTTCTCAGGGGGGAGAAATGCTGGCGCCGGGGCGCGCGGACCAGCAGATACAGTTTATAGATGTGCGCGATCTCGCGGAATGGATTGTGCGCATGGTTGAAGAGGACAAGACAGGAATCTATAATGCCACAGGGCCGGATTATAAACTCACTATAGGAGAATTTCTCGAGGAGTGCAAAGCGGCGACCGGCAGTGATGTACGTTTCACGTGGGTTGGTGATACATTTGTACCCGAAGACGCGGCGAATTTTCAGCCCTGGGCGCCCGATGAATATATTGGCATCAGTACCGTCAACTGCAACAAAGCTTTCTCCGCTGGCCTGACGTTCCGTTCTCCCCGGGAGACGGCGCGAGATACCCTCGCGTGGAAGACCGCCTGTGCCTCAAATGGCGAGATGCGTTCGGGGCTGAAGCCAGAACAGGAGAAAGTATTGCTGGCAAAATGGCATGAAGGTGAAAAATAATTTCCTTGTAAATGTGGATAACTATGTGGACAAATGTTCTAATTGTGGATAACTTTCGTAAGTTATTGTCTTTAATCTCATGAAGCCAGGCGACCACGTGGTATGATTGAACAGGAAAACCCCCTAAGGATGATATACGCTGCTGCACCGGTACCGCCCCTTCAACTGGGTGCGAGAGGATTTTGCGAACGATGGATGTAGGACGTTGGAGGAGGTGGCGAGGGTTATTTATGCGGTTTGATTGTGTTGAGCGAAGAATTACGAGTTGTAGCGTCGGTGGCGGGACTCGAACCCACGGCCTATTCTTTAGGAGAGAATTGCTCTATCCACTGAGCTACACCGACGTGCTGTTCTCACATCGCTAGTATAGCACGAGTGAACTGGTGTGACAAGTTTCGGTTTTCGTTTCGAGGAAAAAGGTTCGAGTCCTCTCAGCCCTACTAACCTTCCACGTAAAACCACTTCAAACGGCCCTGTAGCACATCGGTATAGTGCAATCGCCTTATAAGCGATAGAACGCAGTTCAACTCTGCGCGGGGCTATGTCGTTGAAACCATATCTTTGTTAACCTCATTTTCTAGTTACCTTCTATGATACTTCTGTGTTGTGCCTCTAAATTCCCACATCAATATCTCATGCAACCAAACGTAGTGCTAGATAAATTAAACTTATGTAATTTTTGTGATCTCTTTCTATTGCAATTATTGATAGATAAGTTTATACTTGAAGCGAGTATGCTTTACACCCTTTCGAATCCGTCTATCTCTTTGTCGTTTAAAGGTAGGTGGTGCTGAACCTACAATTAGCACAAACGACGAGCATGGTGTGAATTTCGCAACTATTTGGTATACAACAGTACTAGTGTAATCTTAATGTGATACAAATGGGATAGGTTACCGTTTAATATGCCAGGAGAAGATCCACGGTCTGATGTGCCAGAGATGGCGACCCTACTCGAATTCAGGAAGAAGCACAACCAACGCACCGTCCTCTTCTTAGGTGCCAGGGCAGGAGGGCTCTTCCGCAGCGCGCAGTTTTACGAAACAATACGTCAATTCAGTAAGCGAGACTTTGCGGAACTCACTCAATTCGAGCAATTTAGCGAATGCTACAATGTGTTGCAAGAAGAACGGTTTAGTGAGCGCGATCGCTTCAGCATTTTATCAGGTTCCCTGCGAGAAATCGCCACAATCGATGCGGACGTGTGCCTGGCAGAGCTCGTTAAGGAAGGAGTATTCGACGTGGTGATCTCAACCAACATTGATGATCTTGCGGAGCAGGCGTTCACTCAAGTTGGGATGCGCGATTTAGAGCACTTCCAGGTCATAGTCCCCAGACGTGGCACCGACCTTGGCATCATTCACTCTCAAAAGAAAGATTCTAGCTGGCTAATCAAAACTTTTGGAGATTTACCTTCCCGTTCTTATAAAATTGTTAAGCGCCATACTCATCTGGTAGATGAAGAGTATCCCGAGTTGAAAAAGTTCCTGGAAGAAATCTTGTCGGAAGATATTCTCGTGATCGGATTGGATCCCTTCTGGGATGCAGGGATATTGTCGGCTTTCCCCACTCGCGGGGGATCCTACTGGTTTGTGAACGAGCAAGAAGAGACGATTGATCCTTTGCTGACACGTACCTGGCAAGGAAGACATATCAAATATATTACAGGAAGTGCCGGCAGTTACGAGAACTTCTTGAGGGCGTTATACTGGCATCTCAGCAAGGGAAGAGTGCCGGGAAGCTACCAGTTAATACGCGATATAAACATTCAACTTCAAACGATACGCCACGAGCTGAACCAACTTCAAAAAATACGTGACGACATTTCGCGTCTACGAAAAGATATCCTGCCGTCAAACCTCACTGAGGGGAAGTGATTCGATAAATTTATTGCAGTGGAGAGAGCTATTATGGAGAGCTTTGTCAATCGGGAGACGGAACTACAGATTATCGATAAGGCATTTGATGCCCTCATTGATAAAAAGAGTCTTTTACGTACCCCTATTGTGGATTTTTATGGCGTTGAAGGCATAGGCAAGACCGCCATTCTGAAGAAAATAGAACAGAAATGCAACGATCTCAATATACCTAACATCTGGGCCAACGCCAGCCTGGATATCCCCCAGCTTTCGCGCGAGATCACTCAGCAGTTGCAAACAAAATATCGCGTGGAGCTGCAAAATGATGAAGAGGATTGGTCTCACCGACCCCTCAGTGCCACCAGAGCTTTGCTCGAACGTGGGCCAGTTGTGATGCTATTGGATTCTGTAGACACTACCGACGTCGAGCAGGTCAGGTGGCTTGAAACGATGCTGCGTGACCTGATTGAAGATAATACGCTTTTCGTGGTACTCACAAGTAAGAGAATGTTAGCATTTGAGCGCGAGCGGTCCGTAGCTCGTAAGCTTACCTTTGTTCCTGTCAAACCATTCGATCGCAGCAATAGCGAACTCTATTTGAATAGCATTAGTGATCGCATCGATCCAGAGTTGCGCAAGGTGATTTTCGAATGGACGCGCGGCTACCCCCTGGCGATTGATGTCATGGTGCAAGCTATTCTTAACGAGAGACTTGATCCGAGAAGGCCGCAAGATCGGCAGCATTTGTTAAACATTATTATGGGGCAGGTGATTGATCGGGGTATCCTCGCAAACGTGGAACCTGTCGAACTCGGCTGGTACCAATCCGCATTAACACTCCTTTCTGTCCCCAGGCGTTTCAACCTGGTGATCATGCAGGATATGATCGAAAATTTTGCTCCAGAACTGAGGCTGGAAAGCAGCCTGGCATACATGGGCTTGCCAAAGAGAATTAATGCAGCAACCGATGTACTCAGTTGGAACATGCCTCGCGCGGGCTTCTCCGTTGATGCGCCTATTCGCCACATTTTTTTGCTGAAGCAGCGCATACAACAACCCGAGACGTATGCAACTATCAATCGTTTCCTGGCAGAGATCAATAAGCGTTTCGCGAAAGAAGTACCCGGTTCTGATCGTGTGCGCTATTTGCGAGAGTACCTCTATCATAGCGCCAGTGCTGGCGATGACCAGGCGCTCCCCTCTATCGTGGAACGGACGGTGCGGGAGATCATTGCCGGACCTCCCGAATCGTTCTTACAATTTTTTGAGGAGTTCTCGCGGGACGAAGAACTCAAAGAAGTGTTGGGTAGTTCTGTCAACATCGCCTTGTCGCTTATCCATAGACACCTGGCTGAGACTAGCAGGCAGTCCGCCAAAGAATCATCTGGAGCGGACCATTTACGTGCGCTGCAGGATATTTTTTACCACCTCATGAACGATCCAGAAAACATTGGCCTGCCATCAATTCTGATACATTACCTGGAGGAAGTCATACAAAATGAGCTTCCAGAGACCTCTTTCAAACTCTTTGAAGAGCTTTCGCGCGATGAAAGATTCAAAAAAGCGTTGGGGCAAGATTTCGATAGGTTCTCTCTCATCATCCATAATAATTTATCCACAGAAAGATAAACACCTATGCCGACACAAGTACAAGATGTCCCAGATAACTTTATCGGGCGTATAACAGAAATAGATATTTTTACCAACTGGTTGTCGGACCCCAACGCCCCGTGGATCCTGTATTTACATGATGAGTCCAAAGAAAGGGCAAAAAAGGGAGGAGTCGGCAAAACCTGGTTACTCAGAAAGTTTGCTACACTGGCGAAGCAGCAACCGAAGAACTTCGCAATTGTGATGGTTGACTTCTTTAACGTGGCTGACCGGGACGGCGTTATCGTGGCTGAACGTGTTGTCCAGGGATTACAAGAAATCTACCCGCAGTGGTCAGCCCGCTCGTTCAGGGCGTCGCTTGAGGAGTATGGCGATGCCATCAATGCAGGCAATATTGATGTAGCGGATATCCGGGAACAATTGTCGCTTGCCTTGATTGCCGACCTGGAGCAGTTGCATGAGCAACTGCTTGAAACCGATAGCCATCTGCTGGTGTTTTTCGACACGTTTGAACTGATCGAGCAGAATCCGGTCAGTGCTGTCCTGCGCGTCTCACATACATTTCCAGACAACTATCGTTTCCCACGCATTAGGGCAGTTATAGCAGGGCGCAACGCTCTTGATTGGGATCACCCAAACTGGCGAGGACGAAAGCAAGAGGTTCAGCGTGTTGCCATCGAGCCGTTCAACCAGCAAGAGCTGGCACAATATATCAATGCACAATCCATCGAAACATTGGATGCCTCATCAGAGCAGGCTGCGGCATTATATGAACGAACCGAGGGCCGTCCCATCCTGGTTGGATTGGTGACGGATGTCGTAAACCGCCGGATTACGACTATCGATAACCTTATCACTATTCCCAAAGCTGATTTCGAGTCCCATCTTATTTCCAAAGTGAATGACCTGGACGACCCAATCAATTGGAGTATCCTGTTCATGGCCCATGCCTATCACCGCTTTAATTTAAATCTCTTGAATTCTATATTGAGCTACTCGTCTCTGGTAAAATCGGCACAGGAGATAAAACACCAGGAGTGGTCAGAGGAGTTGCCAACGCTCTCATTTGTGCGGCAGGCTGGTTCTGGCGACGATTTTGTCCTCCACGATGAAATGCGCAACCTGGTAACGCGGAACTGGTGGGATGTGCAGGATATCGACCGGCGCTACCGCTGCGATGTCAGTCGCGGCACTGTCAGCTATTACGAGCAGGAAATTGCCAGTGTGCAGAACGAACAGTTGCGCCAGGTGTACGTAGTCGAGATGTTATATCACAAGTTGTTCCTGGACGTGGAAGATGGGTTGAAATTCTTTGATCGACATTTTAACCGGGCCATCAACCTGTGGCTGACGGCATATGCGCGATCGCTGCTGCAAGAGACGCATCATTATTTGCGTTATATGTCTCAAGCACAACTCTACAATCTGACGCTGTCCGAGGCGAAACTTTTGCGCAAGGAAGAAAAGCCGAAAGAGGCGTTTGCCCTCTATCAGCAACTAGAGCAGGAAGCAAAGCCGCATTGGTTAGAAATCCATCGTGCCGACCTCCTCCACGAGAAGGGCCATTGTTATCTTCAGATGAGCAATTTCGCCGGTGCGATTGATTGTTTCACACAAAGCCTGGAAATTGAAGCGACGCGTGGTGATGAGACGCGTCGTGCTGAAGTTCTCTACTTACTGGGCTATATCTATCGTCGCGAGGGACAATTAGACAAGGCGGCACAATATTACGAAGATAGTATTGCCATCCACAAAAAATTAGGCAACTTGCGCTCCTATGCTAACGTGCTCAATAGCATTGCTTACCTGTACAGGCTGCAAGGAAAAATGGAGGAAGCCCTGCGCAATTGCAAGATTGCTTTAAGCATTCGCCAGGATTTGTTCCAGCAGGGTAAAACGAGCGAGGTCTCTGTCGGCTTAAGTCTCAGCACTATGGGTGTCATCTACCTGAATACAGATGATCTTGTAAGCGCCGAAAACGCATTTCGCGAAGCCCTCGAGATTTTCGCCCGCGCGGGTCATAAAAAAGGCATCGCATCAATGTATATCCGTTTCGGACAGGTAGAGATGAATCGAGGCAATTTGAGCCAGGCCATACAATGGTTTGAAAAGGGCTATTATGCTTCGCGGGCGATTGATATGGAAGCACAGATTAACAGCCTGAACAAGCAGGGCTGGGTCCATGTGCTGCAAAGCGTTCTGGAAGAATCCACGGAGGCGCGGCAAAGCAAGTTGATAGAGTCGATACCATTCTTCGAGCAGGCGATAGAACTGGCCAGGGAGGTGTTTGACTACTACCAGGAAGCAGAATCGTTAATCGACCTTGCCGACGTGCTCGAACGCCTTAACCGCCATGGGCCATCACAGCAATCGTTGAAAGAGGCTGAAGACATCGCGAAACGCTATAACTACAACCTGTTGCTGGGCATCGCAGAAGAGTTCCAGGGTGATCTTCGATACCATGCAGGCGACTATAGCCGCGCATTTGAGCATTTTGCAGCCTCTTGCCGGTACATGGCTCTTTACAATCCTATCCGGTACAACAAGGCCTTGCGTAAACTGCTTGATACACTGCTTAAAACGCCCAGGAGTGAACTCCCTGCTATCACAACCGCGCTTGTTGAGTACTGGTCAGAGCAAGGATTGGCAGAGAAATTCCCTGAGTTGATAAAGACATGCGAGGAGGTTAGTGGCCTTATGGTCTAGTAAACATCTACGCCATCTTATAAGTGCCTACAATGAGCGTACAACACAGATCTCTAGAAGTGAAACGCAGCCTGTACCTCACTTCTAGAGGCTGAGGAACGATTTATCATATGGTGGTACCAGGCTTAATATGCAGTTCTTCGTACCTGAGAAAATGTCGTGCGGTGAAAGTATTGTGTTCAAAGTAGAGCAGCGTTTATTGGCAGGATGTTAATAATGGATATCTGGCTTGACTCGACCCCAACCCATTGGTTCACTCGCTCTGAATGTGATGAATGTAGTGAATGTTTTAATAACAATAACAGTCCCTCATCCTCACTCAAGTTCTCTCCGACTGCGGTAGACTTTCAGCACATTCGCACCGGCTATTTACAGCAAGCAACGCTACTCCATATGCAAGAATGCTCAGCCGGGCGCTGGCTTGTCTGCAACCCCACTGGATCAGGGCAGCTTGCTGTTGTAGACCAGCAAACCCTTTTTCTTCTTGAACAGTTTCGCACTCCTACCTCTCTCTCTGACGTACAGCATGTGCTAACGACGTACCCGCCAGAGGATATTGAAAAGGCTGTTGCATTATTCTACAATATGGGCTTTCTGCGCGAACTGGGCGAGCGCAATCCAATCAATAAAGAGCCGCAGTTTCACACGCTCTCAGCCTGGTTACATGTTACCAATGCCTGCAATTTGCGCTGCGATTATTGTTATTTACACAAGACTTCCGAGCATATGACCAGCGATACAGCACAACGCGCAGTCGATGCCGTCTTCAGGTCAGCCACAAAGCAAGGATTCAAGCAAGTACTGCTCAAATATTCTGGAGGAGAGGCCAGTTTACATATGGCCAATGTTGTGGCGATCCATGACTACGCCGCCCAATTGGCACAAAAGCACGCCATCACCTTGCACGCTTCTATCTTCAGCAACGGCGTCTCCCTGTCACAGCGTGCTATCGCTCACCTCAAAGAGCGTAATATCGGCATAATGATCTCTTTAGATGGTATTGGGGCGTACCATGATTGCCAGCGCCCATTCATCAATGGACAAGGTTCTTTTAAATATGTGGATCGCACGATCAACTCACTACTAATGCATGATTTCGCCCCGCATATATCCGTGACTGTCTCCCAGCGTAATCTGCCAGGTTTGCCTGACCTCCTCACCTATATTTTGGATCGCGAGTTGACATTTTCTCTTAATTATTATCGGGAAAATGATTGTTCGGCGCACATAACCGATCTGCAATTTACGGATCAGCAGACGATTGCGGCCATGCGCTCGGCCTTCGCTATTATCGAACGCCAGCTTCCCAGGTGGTCATTGCTTGGGTCTCTTATTGACAAGGCCAGTTTGCTAACACCACATCACCACACGTGTGGGGTGGGTCAGAGTTACCTTGTGATCGATCAGTATGGCGGCGTCGCCAAGTGCCACGCCGATATCAAGCGCACAGTCACCACCATCGATGCGGATGATCCATTACAGGTCATTAAGGATGATACTGCTGGCGTACAAGGACTATCTGTAGATGAAAAAGAGGGCTGTCGCACCTGCGATTGGCGCTACTGGTGTACCGGAGGATGTCCACTGCTAACCTACCGGATCACGGGAAGAAGTGATGTCAAATCTCCCAATTGCAATATTTATAAAGCACTCTTCCCTGAAGCGCTCCGTCTTGAAGCCATGCGCTTGTTAAAATACACTCCACCCGTTGCTCTTATGAAGGTAAGATCGACGGGTGTTCAAGTTTAAGAAATGTATTGAGGGGTCATATATAGATGGCAAGAGAAGCTTCACGTTCTGATGTGCCAGAGATGGCGACCCTACTCGAATTCAGGAAGAAGCACAACCAACGCACCGTCCTCTTCCTGGGCGCCAGGGCAGGGGGCCTCTTCCGCAGCCAGCAGTTTTACGATACATTACGGCGGTTCAGTAAGCAGAATTTTGCTGAACTGTCTCGATTCGAGCAGTTTGGCGAGTGCTACCAGGTACTGCAAGAAGAACGACTCAGTGAGCGCGATCGCTTCAGCATTTTATCAAGTTCCCTACGAGGTGTTGGCACCATTGAAGCGGATGTTTGCCTGGCAAAGCTCGTCAAGGATGGCGACTTCGACGTGGTGATCTCTACCAACATAGATGACCTGGCGGAGCAGGCGTTTACTCAAGTGGGGATGCGTGAATTAGAAGGCTTTCAGGTACTTATTCCCAGGCGTGGTACCGACCTGAGCATTATTCACTCCCAGAAGAACGTTGCTTGCTGGCTTGTCAAGACCTTCGGAGATTTACCCTCCCACTCCTATAATATCGTCAAACGTCATACTCACCTGGTGGATGATGAGTATCCCCAGTTGAGAAAGTTCCTGGAAGATACTCTGGCAGGAGATATTCTCGTCATAGGGCTGGACCCTGTCTGGGATGCAGGGATACTGGCGGCTTTTCCCAACAGGGGAGGGTCCTACTGGTTTGTGAACGAGCAAGAACTGGCAGATCATCCTCTCGTGGTACATACCTGGTGGGGAAGAAATGTCAAATACATTGCTGGCGCCGAAGGTAGCTATGAGAGTTTCTTGAGAGCGTTATATGGGCATCTCTCCAAGGAGAGTGTGCCAGTAAGTCACGAGGTTATGCACGATAACGATCAAGGGCAAACAACACGCCACAATCAGCCCGTCTCACAGCAAGGTGAACCAGGGAAAGACATAACTGGTTTATCCGCCCATAAAGGCTCTATTGCTGACGTGCTGTTGGTTACAGTCACGGAAGTTGAGGCAAGAGCGGTACTTGACCAGTTTCCCGAGGCCAGATTGCGCTTCATCGGTGATCGAGTCTATTATGACCTGGGAGTGATCGGCGGAGCAAAAACCTTTATGGTGCAATCCTGGATGGGGGCCGGTGGGTCTGGCGGCGCTCTCCTTACTGTCGCGGAAGGCATACAAGCTGTCTTGCCAACCGCCGTGGTCATGGTTGGCATCGCTTTTGGCTTTCACCCAAAGAAGCTGCGTATAGGCGACATTCTGATCTCACAACAGCTCCTGGGGTATGACCTGCAGCGAGTTGGGACTGGTTCTGATGACAAACTGCTTATCCATCCACGAGGAGACCGAGTCTCAGCTTCGGTCCGCCTGTTAGACAGGTTTAAAGCTGGCAAGCTTACCAGTAATCTCCAGGATTGGCCAAAGTCACCCAGGATAGAATTTGGCCTTGTTCTCTCCGGGTCAAAGCTGGTTGACAATCAAGACTTTCGTGACCAGCTACATGCTATCTCTCCGGAAGCCATCGGTGGGGAGATGGAGGGCGCAGGCCTGTACGATGCGGCACAGCGCTATAAAGTTGACTGGATCCTGGTCAAGGCGATCTGTGACTGGGCAGACGGCAAAAAGCATATGAAGAAGGAAGAACGCCAGAGACTGGCCGCCGAGAATGCCGCCCGTTTCACCATCCAGGTCATTCAACAGGGTGGATTCGCTGACCAGCGGCGGCAGGAGAAGTCATAGAGCATGAAGCCACCTCAACAGGATATACAGCCTGACCGCGAACATACGCGTAAACCCTTCTTCCGGATACCCTGGCTGGTTGGCGGACTGGGAATTATGACCATCTGTGCTATTGCTCTCCTGGCAACCTTCGTCCTGGTGAGGCAGGGAGTTTCCCAGGGACTCATC
>JBGQJX010000002.1:0-40768 GCA_041499255.1 Ktedonobacteraceae bacterium
TGCTCTATGCAGCTAGGCTCTACAATATGCCGGCAGATGAAGCGCGTACCAAAATCCGTGGCATTCTCGGACGCCTGGGTATCAAGCCTGACCGCATTGGAGCGCCTTTGGAAAACATGTCGCGTGGTATGCAACAGAAGGTTGCGATCGCCCGTGCCTTCCTCACCGCTCCCATAGTGCTTCTGCTGGACGAACCAACGACCGGACTTGATCCTCGCTCAAAGATCGATGTCCAGACGTTTATCAAAGAGTTGCGCGAAGTACACGATGCCACCATCCTCATCACTACACATGATATGGATGAAGCGGAGGCCCTCTGTGATCGTGTTGCCATCATCGATCAAGGTCGTATTGTTGCCTTAGGGGAAGCGCTGGAACTCAAGCGCATAGTCGCAGTCATCATGGGTCGTACAGAACCTGTCACCATGCATGAGGTTTTCATGCACTATACTGCCGCACATCAGATCACGGCAGAAGACATCGAACGTTACGGTAGCTGGGAAAAGGCCTTCGAAGCCTTCGAAGCACAACGCGAAGATAACGAAGAATAGTCAAGGAGTAATACGACAATGTCTTCTTTGATGCACCAGGGACGTGCAACCTACGCCTTCTTTGAACGCAACTGGAACTTGACTAGGCGTTACTGGGGTTGGGAGCTAGTCTGGCTGGTTTACAACATAGTCAACGCCATGTCGGTAACCTACATCGGCGCCAGCGCCCAATTAATTACCGGCGCCAAGATTGACACGAGCTTTCTCATACTCTACTTGCTGATCGGCACATCGGTCTGGTCATACCTCAGTGTGACCTTCGATGGCGTCACCGACATCATCAACATGGAGCGTTGGGAAGGCACCATTGAATATACCTTTATGGCGCCCATCTCGCGCTTTACACACATGGTCGGTAGTTGTATGTACGCTGTCGTCCATGGATTGCTCTTCACAGTGGTACAGTTGCTCGTGGTTGGAGTATTCTTCCACCTCGATCTCAGCCGTGCCAACTTTGTAACAGCCATGTTCATGCTGCTCGTAGGCAGTATCTCGTTTATCGGCTTTGGTATTGCAACCGCCGTCCTACCTCTGCTCTATACCGAAAAAGGTATGCAGATGTCGTTCATCGTACGCGCGGTCATACTGCTGGTATCGGGTGTCTACTATCCCGTACAAGTATTGCCAGCCTGGATGCAACCATTAGCGCGTATTTCGCCTGCGACCTACGTGTTAGAGGGATTGCGTGCGGGTGTACTGAGAAACCAGGTTATCTGGTCTTCCGAGATATGGAGCTATACTTGGCCGTTACTGATCACTGGTATCGTGAGCATACCATTTGGCATCTACATCTTTGGCCTCGCCGAACGCTACGCCAAAAGAACAGGCAAGTTGAAGAGAAACGGATAACATTCTGATTTATAGGCAGGAGGCATGTAAAAAACTTCTCTCCTGCCCGTTCCCGATGAAAGGAGAGATACAATGACAACCAGGGCTGTAATGGCCAACGGCTTTCTCGTGCGTACGCCCACGCTGGACGATGTGAAACCCGCTTACGAAGTAGTTTATGCTTGCGATATGACGGACGATGGTAAACCCGATCATACCCTTGAAGATTTCCAGCTTGCCTGGCAAGAACCTGACTTCAACCTGGCGACCGACGCCTGGTGCGTGGTCACGTCCGAAGGTCGTATGGTAGCCGTCGCCGATATGGGACACAGAGAGCATGTGAGAATATACTCATTCATCCGCGTACACCCCGACTTTCGGGGCCAGGGCATCGAGGAGCATTTGCTAGAGTTGATTGAGGCACGAGCAAAGCAACATATTCCAGCAGCTGCTTCCCATGCTCGCGTCACTTTAGGCACCTGGGTCAGCCACAACGATATGGGCAGCGCTGAGCTTTTTCTGCGAGCGGGATACAAGCAAAACCGCAGTTTCTGGCGCATGCAGATTGACATGGACTCGCTGCCACAGCAAGCAACATGGCCCTCTGGAATCACTGTCCGTACCCTTATTACAGGAAAAGAAGAACATGCTGTCTTCGCGATGATGGAAGAAGCCTTTCGTGATCACTGGGGCCACTTGCCTTCAACGTTCGAGAATTGGGCACATTGGGAACTCAATCCTGAAAGCTTTGATCCTACGTTGTGGTTTCTCGCCTTTGACGGCGATAAGCTGGCCGGAGGCTCCTTGTGTCGATACGACAAAGACTTGCATATTGGCTGGGTCAACCAGTTGGCCGTACTGCGTCCCTGGCGTCGCAAGGGGTTGGGCATAGCTTTGTTGCTTCACTCCTTCGCTGAGTTCTATCGACGCGGTATAGTCAATGTCGGGCTAGGCGTTGATGCACAAAACTTAACAGGGGCAACAAGGCTCTATAAGCGAGCCGGCATGCACGTTGCCCTTCAACACGATACATACGAAAAAGAACTGCGTGCCGGTCAAGAACTGAGTACACAGTCCATCTCGTTGTAAACCTGGTTCATACATCTTCCTCCTTTCTCAACGTAGAGCGTAGGATTTGACGGTTTACATCGCGGTGCTCCTACATAAGAATGGAGAATATCATCCATGGCTATATCATTACAAAACCTTGTAGCTCGCTCGCCCAGGTTAAAAGACCTGAGCGACGTAACCAGATTACATATAGCGTGTGACGTCGTCGAAGACGGTATGTCTGACTATACGGAGGAAGAATTATTCGCTGACTGGCAAAGGCCCTGTTTCAACCTCGATACTGATGCCTGGATCATCACTACCAACAAGGGTCAGCTTGTTGGCTACGCGGATCTCTGGACGAGCGATTATACCCAGATCAATATGAGAGTACGCGTCCATCCTGAGTTTCTCAGACGAGGCATCGGGACACTGTTGCTGCGACTTGCTGAAAACAGGGCACGCCAGTACGTCAAGCAAGCGCCGTCTGGCCTGCGAGTTGTCCTGCAAAGCGCGGTGAGCGCCACCAATCAGCAGGCAAAAGATCTTCTTGAGCAGGAAGGGTATACACCTGTACGCCGCTTCTGGCGCATGATGATCGACGCGGATGAATCCGACATCGACTCCGAACAGCAGGGCAGGCTCAAATTCGACCTGTTTCTCGGAACACAACAGTTGGCAGGCCTTGCCCTTGAGCAGCAAAGAACAGGCATCTATGTTGCTCGACAGTATGACATCTTCGAAAAGGAGTTGCGTCCTGGTGAAACCTTGCCCACCAGCATAGAACTGCCTGTGCTATGCAATCAATAACCCACCCGGGGATGCATCTTAACGCATCCCTGGGCAGGTTACCCGTAGGGACCCGAATTTATCGCGTCCCACGCGGGGTTGGGTGGGGCGCCGAATGGGAAATGAATACCCAGCACCATTTCTCCGGACGCGATCCACATTTTCAATGAAAGAGGACTCAAAAACATGATCACACCCCCATACCCAACCCTTATACCATTGTTTGAAGAACTACATAGCGAACGCCTGGTCGTGCGGCCCTATCACGAACGCGATGCTCAGCAACTCAACGAGGCCGTAGCAGAGTCACGCGACCATATCCGCCCCTGGCTCCCTTTCGCCGATGCCCATCAAACATTCGAGGAGACTCGAGATTGGATTATCAACCAGGAGGCAGCATGGTTGACCCGTAGGGACCTCGTGCTTGGCGTCTGGGAAAGAACAACCAGCCGCTTTCTAGGCGGTACTGGCATCCACCCGAGAAGCTGGGAAAACCGCTGTTTTGAAATCGGCTACTGGTTGCGCGTCTCTGCCCCAGGGCATGGATACATGACCGAAGCCGTACAACTTTTGACAAATTACGCCTTCGCAGAACTTGCCGCCAATCGCGTCGAGATACGCTGCGACGAACACAACATCCGCAGTGCCGCCATCCCGCGTCGTCTTGGCTTCGTTCAAGAAGCGCGCATGCGCAACCACATGGCCGCGCCTGACGGATCACTCCGTACAACACTTGTCTTTGCTCTCATCCCATCTGACCTGCCCAGCAAAAAATAATGAATATTCGTTACAAAGTGCTCAAACCTCCTATGGTTAACTGAGCATGTGGTCTTCACCGGCGCTACGGGCCAGCTCTGTGTAGACACCGCGATATTCGGGCGGGAGTAAGCGGGCTATTGCAATCATGATCTGCTCGGTATAGATCTCCAATTGTTCTCTATCCGCTTTGCCGGGTGGCAGTTCTATGAATGTGCCGATGCGTGCATTCACTGGTACTCTTCGCAACCTTTTCCAATACTTCATCGCCTGTTCCTGACCGTATATTACTGCTGGTAATACAGGAGCAGGTGCGCGTGTTGCTAGGAGAGCAGCGCCCATATGCCCTTTTCCCAATGCGCCGGTAGGACTTCGGGTACCCTCCGGCAATATAGCCATTACACCCCCAGCTTGTAGTACCTTGATGGCTTGGAGAAGAGCGTGCCGGTTAGAATTGCCAACAAAAATGATATCGCTCATGCCCCCCAGAATCCAGTTAAATGGAGGTCTTCGCCACTTGTCCTTGACCATGCCAGCCATGCGCCTGGGAACACAAATAAGACCCAATGCGGGGTCGAGGAGGTGCAGGTGATTGGCTGCTAACACGAAGGCGCCCGCCGCTGGAATATGTTCAACGTCCTCGACTTCCAGTCGTATCAGCAAACGCATCAAAAATACAAAGATCCTCCTGGAAAAGCGCTGTAGTGCTGGCCACGGACGATGGTCTATAGCAGAGTAATCAAATGGTTGAAAGGGCATGGTAATTTCACCTTTCCAGGCTGTTTCTGGTCATATCGTCAGAAATTCATCCAGCCATTGTAACACCTCATCAGTCGCTTCGTTAGCAATCCAGTGACCGCATGTGGGGAAATGCAGCACCGTCTGTGCCCCGAATCGCTCGGCAAAATGTTTTGCGATATACGGGTCACGGTCACCCCACAAAACGATGGTCGGAATACAAGCCGTCAGCGCGAGGAGTTTATCCTCCCACCCAACGAACACATCTGGATCAGTGGCGCGGTAAAGACGCAAAACCATCCGCTTCATCATCGGACTTATCATAGAATAGGCATCTCGAATAAATTCAACGCTTAGTTTCTGGGAGCCGCGCCGTAATTCCCACAGAAACAACGGCCAGTTGAGTACCGCCATACTCACCTCTCCCGCCAGAGGAGTCCGCCAGATGCGCGCCCAGATGTGCCAGGGATAATCAGATTGAAAGAGTGTATTCATGATAACAATTCGTCTGATCTTTTCTGGGTACTTGACGGCCCAGGCTAACCCGTAAGGACCACCGTGATCATGAACGACGAGATTGAGAGGAACATTTATGCCTATCGCCTCCACCAGTTCATTGATAAAGTCTGCTCTATTTTCTAAAGAGCAATCAAAGCTATACGGTGCGATCGACCTGCCGAAGCCAGGCAAGTCCGGAGCGAGACAGCGGTGGCTGGTACTCAGGTGAGCAATCACACCAGACCACATCTCCGCGGTATTGGGAACCCCATGTAAAAACAATATCGGCTCGCCTGAGCCTCTATCTGCCAGGTATACCTCGACGCCTTGCACAACTAGTCCCATATAACTCTCCTACCAGTACGTGATTTCAACTCCTCAGTTGCTCTGCTTCTGCCGGATGGTCCTCTTGCTGCGAACGTTGAATCTTCATCGCCGCTTCATGATTACCTTGCGAGGACCGCCTTTTGAACAGGACGGGAAACAGCACGCGAGGCTCGAAAAGCACCATGGGCGGCTTGAGCATGTTCAGGACCTCGTAGAGGCGTAAGGTCACCACAGGATGAGAACCAGCCAGCACATGTACCCGGGCCGTGTACCTGTTGAGCAAATCCATTCCTGGAGGTCGATATCCCACCGTTTCTGGGTGGCGAAAATCCTCGCCCGTCGCGAGCAACCAGGGCACATCCACCACTTTGGCTATTGCTTTCTGAAAACGGCGAGCTAATCCCGTCAAATCCCCGTGGTTGCGAAGGCGCGACTGCCGGTTCAGACAGGCATCCAGGGTCTTCGCCTCTAGCGCGGCAGTCGTCATGCCTTGCCCGTAAATAGGATTGAAGCTGCAAGCTGCATCACCAAGGACAACGAAACCCTCGGGAAAGCGGGGCATCCGCTCGTAGTGACGCCGTTGGTTAGAGGGAAACTTATGGGTCGCAATAGGCGTCACAGGCTCCGCGTTTTTGATCGCCTCATAGAGGTCGGGTACCGGCAAGCTGCGAGCATAGTCCAGAAAGCCAATCTCGTCGTTGGGGGGATAGTCCTTCAGCCAGCCCGCCAGTGTCACCATCCAGCAGTCGCCCTCAATGGGAAACACATACCCTGCCCTTTTGCCCGGAGGGGTAGGGTAAATGATCAACACTTTCCCGTCGAGGGGCGTTTGGTCAGGGCGGCGATAGATGCGTGTAGCATACCCAACATCCACCTTGACGATTGTTTCCTTCACCTCACCATATCCCATGGATGCCAGCCATTGGGGAGCTCGCGTACCTCGCCCACTGGCATCAACGACAAGATCCGCTGCCAGTTCCTCCTTACGCTGCCCTGTGCCGCGATGCTGTAGTTGCACACCTGTCAAACGCGTATTGTCATCATTAGAACAGAGATGCGCAACCTCACACTCATCGATGAAGGACACGTTGGTCCTGGCAGCCATGTGCTCCCGCACATGCTGTTCGAGGAAGGGCCGGCTCTGGCTGTATCCTTTCATGCCACTGGGAAATTGAAGTTTCCACACGTCAAAGTAGTACCAGCAGACATCTGCAAGCGTATCTACCTGGCTGGATCCTCCCTTAACGAGAGCGGGAAAGAGATCTGGGAAGAACTCCTTAAGAATAGCTGCACCTTTGCTCAGTAATCCATGGACATGTCGTCCCTGTGGAACGCCTTTGCGCGCTTCAGCACTCTCTGGAAGCCGATCACGCTCGATAATTGTCACGCGTTCAAAGTGGTCTGAAAGCACGCGGCCACCTAACAGGCCTGCCATACTCGCGCCGATCACTACAGCATGCTGACCTCCGCGTCCACCACGCTTTGCTTGCTCGCTACTCATGAGTTTACCCTCCAGGTCCTAAGGACCAGTGATCTCCCTAAAGTGCCCTATTCGTTCCTTTCCACCATCAAAAGCAATCAATACTACTGCCCTGAAACCGGGTATCCCGCTAGATAGCCGCAAAGAGCCGTAAAACCTCATCAGCTCTCCGCAGAGCCTCCTCTACATCGTCCTTCTCTGTCAGGTTCCGATTCAGTTGTTCTCGTCCATAACTCACATGTTGCAGTTCAGCTCGACCGCCTTGACCGTAATCTGCATGTTCATCCCACCACTTAATTGAAGGTGGCACACCGCCCGCCTCAGTCACACCAGCATCAGGTACTAATTCTGGGCGAAGTAGAGGGTGATCACGCGTGCCGGCAACTCCTGGGAAAACTGACTCTGAGACTGCCTTTACAAGGGCAAACTCAATAGCGCACTGTAAAGCATGATAGATGATAAATGGTATCGCTGGATCATCTGCAACTCGTACGAGATAATGACAAAGGCCTAAGATTTCCTGAGGCAAGGCAGTGTCGGGAAAACCATTAGGAGTATAGCCTTCCTTCAAAGCAGTGAGTACCTCCTCGGCCATTCGATCTCGCTCTTCAGTGGAAAGCGCGTGAAGATACATCTCGAATGCCGTGTAGAAGGCTTCGTGATCAATCCCATGTGCCTCTAACATCTGCCGGTAGTAATTATTGTGTTCCTGTTCTTCTTGGAGTTGTCTGGACAGTGCTCGTAGCACAGGTAAACGCTCCTCGCGAGCAACAGTGCTGAGTTCGAAAGCTAATGCTTGGATGCGAGGCGAGTTGCGTACATGGTCAACCTTCAGCATTTCCTCCACGATTTCTTGGGCTTGGACTGATTTTTGCAGTTCGGCAATCTTACCAATACTCAGGATCAACCCACCATTGAAACCCACGACCAGCGGATACACCTTCGTTATCAGCTTCTGATATCCCTTGACTGGGAGTCTTCTTTCTTTTAAAGCCGTGACCACTTCTGTTGCATTCCATTGATTAACATACTGCCGGGCGAGGTTATCAATCTTATCACCTGCTCCAGGCTCCACGCTTTGCCTTGCACCTTGAACGCCTTTCCGCATTTTGTGAACTGATTGAGCAGCAGCTCTTTCATTTGCTGAAGGATGAGATCCTTCTCTTTCTTCTTTCATGATAAACTCCTTCTATGATAGACAGAGCGTAGCATAAGCAAAATGCCAACCTGTTCAGGCTACGGCATGTCCCACTCGACGAAATGCTGCATATACCATGCGATAGGAAGTCAGCGGGTCTACTTCATCATAAGGCAAACCATGCGCCTCGCAGAAGGGCTTGATAATAGCGCGGGCATACTTAAAATGCACTCGTGGCATGGTTGGAAAGAGGTGATGCTCAATCTGGTAGTTGAGGCCACCGAAAAGGAAATCCCAGACAGGGTGCGAAGTGACGTTGCGTGAACTGAGCACTTGTCGCTCCAAAAACGAGAGCTTAGTACCGTGTGCCCACACAGGCATCCCTTTATGATTGGGAGCGATGATTGCTCCCAGGTAGATACCAGCAATGACCTGGCTCCCCACAAATATTCCGACCCCCCTCCAGCCGAGAAAGACCATCAGAACAACCCACAACAACATATTGAGAGAAAGCAATGCAACCTCGAACAACTTGCGAACGCCGCCTAGTTGTCGCAGCGTGAAGAGCAAGCCTTCCACCCGAAAGGCAAAGGCAAAGAGCAAGAGCACTAAAAAGATGAGGACAGACTGGAACCTGGCGACTGTGCGTCGCCAGCCACGTCGAACTTCCCCCTCTCGCTCGGTAAAGGTAATAGCCAGCAAGCCGGCGCCCTGGATGTCAGGGTCTTCGTCCGCATCATTGGTGTGCCCGTGGTGCCGGTTATGACGATCATTCCAATACCAGAACCCGATTCCTCCAACAACGCTCCAGCACAATTGGCCCAACGCCCAGTTTTTTCGCGTATCTTTGAATACCTCCAGGTGACCAGCATCGTGGCCGATCAGGGCAACCTGCACGAGAGCAAATCCCAGTAGCACTATGACCGGAACCGTCCAGACAACTGTTGCCGGTAGCACGAACAGCAATGCAATCGCAAGCAGCAACAACGCAAAACACATCCCCCCACGGAAAAGGTAATACGCATATGTTCGCTTGAGTAGCCCTGCGGCAATTACATTACGACGCAACTCCGCATAGTCAGCACTGGTGGCGGAACGAGGAACAGTCGAATTGGCATCTATGAAAGGCATCATGGTCTCCCGGAATTCTTCAACGACGATAACACACTATCAACCTCTGATCAAGAAACTCTAGGTTTGCCCGCAGGCGCCGGAGAACTATCCTTGGTACGCCAGGCCAGCCACACCAGGAGTAGCATCAGGGGGCCAACTATCAAATGGAACGTGTTCTCCTCCCAGGCGAGACGCAAACCGAAGGGATTATGTGTCACAATCCCCAAAAAGCCAAGCAGTGTATAAAACACGCCGAAGGTCAACCCCAATCCTAGCCGTATGCGATTGGAGCGTTGTGTAAAGAGGATAGCTAGTCCGACTGTCCCCCATGCGATATGCAAAATCGCGTGAGGTATATTGCCGTTCATAAGCGTTGCCAGTATCCAGGGCGTAACGGCTTCAATATCCGATCGCAGCCGTAGCAGCAGCGAACCGCTTCCCTGTATGAACAGCAGGCTCATCGTGATCCAGAGGTAAATGTGCAAAATGCGGGTTGCGCGGCTTCGTTGCTCAACAATTAGCCCCGCATTCTCTCTTGCGCTTGATTGCTCGCTCACACCGGAACTCCTTTCACTAATGGTCGTACCCGGCGCCCTACCAGGAACAAAGCAGAAAAGACGAGGAATTCGATACCTAAAAACGCAAACAAGGTCACCGTCTATATACCGGGCTTGAAGCGCTGAAATTCCACCACCGAGACGACCAGCACTAGCAACCCCAACAGGGCGAGTATAAACGTCAGCCACCGTATTCCTCCCCAGTAAGACTCACGTGCCGCCATTGCGTTGCCAACCGCCAGTGTCAGGAAGAAGGCACTGTAGAGCTGCGATAAAGGTTCGGTCATATTCCATGGCCAGAAAGCGATGCCCACACCAGGGAACAGCAGCAGTACTAACCCAACACTTCCGAAGATCACCGCCTGCACAATCCAGAGCGGTGCGAGCGAGTTTGTTATCTGGGCAGCAGTATCCTTAGCACCCAGTCGCCAGAAGCTGAAAACCACAAGCAATGGATCGACGATATAAAATAGCATCCAGATGTACGGAAAGCGGACCAGTTCCCCTGGATAAAAAAACATGCGGATGAGCGTGAGTATGAACAACATCCCCGTCGCCAATCCAATGCCGAATAACACTATCCGCACCTCGCGAAAAGTCCGTGAAAAACTGCACAAAAAGACGCCAATCCCAAGTGCTGTGTAGAGGGATGCGATAAAGCGTGAGTTCAAGGGGCTGGCTGGCCACGGCACAAGTAAGCTAACGAGTGTAGCTTGATAGAAGACCGCTAAAAGCAGCAGTGCCTGTGCTGCAACCAATAGTAAGATAGCCCTTAGCCACCAGGGAATCGGTCGGTCCATAATAATCCTCCTCTGACTAAATGAGCAAGTCCCGGCGTTAGCTTTGCTCAAGCTCAACTTATTGTAACATAGAAGGGAGGGAGCCTCATCGGTAAACTTACCCATATCAAAAAGTTTCGAAAGTCAGGTGTGCCGAGCAAATTGCCCGTCAGGAGACCGCCAATATCGTTCTTTCTCGCGTTGCGGAAAACCTGTCTGTGACCAATATCGAATGTAGACATGTTTATCTTTTTGTGCCTGCTCCAGGCTCTTAGAAAAATCGCCGTTGTACAGGGCACAGGTAATATCCCCATTCTCACCCATGGTTGATCGGAATATGACATCCATATATTCATACGTCTCTTCGATGTCTTGCTTATTTGCCATGGGCATCCTCCTGGCGATTCTCCAGACCTTCTCTGTCCAGTATACCTGAACAACACACAGGAATATAGGTGAGGGATAACCGGCGTTTTTCAACCCAAAAAGTTACCATCTATCTTTCTTTACCGTCATGATATCATAGAAACAATGAAAATAAAGAAATAACATTTGAGAGCACGAAGACACGCAATGGGGAGAAGGAAATCATGGGAGTTCTAGCATTACTTGCGCTCATCACCACAAGTGACGGGACAACACGGCTCATCTTGCTCCTGCTCATGGTAATCGCCGTATTACTAATCATAACAGGTTGCATCATCGCTTTAATCACGTGGCGAAAACGTCTCAAAGCTCAGAACGCCTACCTTGATTCTACCCAATGGAGCAATAAGACGTAAATGTCTCGACGCGCAATAACGCCTCTTCTCATCGGAACATTTATATTACGTGCAAATGGCGGTGCGGGAACCATCATTTTTGGACTGTTTCTCGCTCAACTTGCGTCTCATACCGGCAACTCCATCAACAGTCTCCATGTGGGCCTTCTCTCCGTCGTCTATTTTGCTACAGAACTGGTTTTAGCCCCCGTCATGGGTTCCTTAAGCGATCGTTGGCACCGTCGCTATTTTCTCATCATCGGACCTATGGTAGGACTGATTGAGGTAGCCCTCATCCCATTTGTCCCTTTTCAGAACCCCTTGCCCTATTTCCTGGGTTTGCGCCTGATTTCTGGCACGTCATCCGCCATCACCACACCTGCTGTTCTGGGATACCTCGCTGATTACACCTCGCATGACCAGCCGCGCCGTATGCGGGTCATGAGCTTCTTTGAACTGGCCACCAGTAGTGGTATAGCTGTGGGGGTCATCCTTGGAGGCTTTGCCTGGGATCGCCTGGGACGCTACGCCTTTATTCTCCTCGCCTCGCTTTATCTCGTGGTCATACTTTGCATGTTTCTTACTCCCAGGGTGATACAGGCTATTGAAAAGGGAAATATTCGCGTAATAGGCCTCCGCTACTGGCGCATTTTACGTACTCCTCGCCTGTTTATCTTCATTCCTGCCTGGATTTGTATCAACGCCCTTGTCGGCATCTGGATCGGCTCCCAGCTAACTTTCATTCTTTCCAGGCACCACACGAACCCCAATCAGCTTTTAATGGGTAGTATGAGTGGCCCTGGCAGCGGTCATACATTGAGCCTCGTTCTGGGTGCCTATGTCCTCTTATTCGGACTATCCCTCCTTTTCTGGGCCCTCTTTCTCAACCGTATTCCGCGGCTGAAACTCATGCTCACCTCAATAACCGGCATCTACCTGGCCTCAATTGCCCTTATCGGTATCAACCATCGCGGCGCTGGTAACGATGGATTACTGCTTATCTGGATACCTCTCTTGGCGATCGGTGTTTTTGCTGAGAGTAGCTTTGCTCCCGCTGCCCTTGCCTATCTGGCCGACATATCCGAAGATACTGCCAAAGACCGTGGCCTTCTCATGGGACTGTACTCGATCTTTCTCGGTGTAGGTCAACTTCTAGGCAATGGCCTCGGTGGCCTTTTCGCCAAAATCTGGGGCTTCGATGGTCTGGTCATCCTGACTATGGCGCTGGCCTTCATCGCCCTCATTTCCCTCCTCGTACTCTTCAACCAGGAACGCAGGTATTTGTACTGATAAATATTACTCCACCACGGCTGCTTGCTGTGACTTGAATATACTGAATGTTCCCATCATACGCCCAACCGCCCTTTGTCCGTCTTCAACTATATTATGTACGTCTGGTAAGATCATGTTTCAACTACCGCATGTTTGGGTCGGCCAATACTAAAAGTTCCCAATACACGCGCCACAGCCTGGCTTGTTCCTTCATATAGGTTATAGACCGTCGCCTCTAACACTGCAATCGAACGACCATGTTGCACAATGCTGGCCTCTGCTACCAGTTCACCACTACGTACCGGCAACAGATAATTGATCTTTGCCTCGATTGTACTGATGCGTGTCCCTGCCTGGTGCATCGACAGGATAGCCATGGACATCGCCGTGTCGGCCAGCGCAAAAATCACTCCGCCGTGCACGATCATCTGTGGGTGCATCAAGCGCTCATCCACCCTGATGCTAACCTTCCCCTTGCCTGCATCAGCCATCTCTATGTGCATCCCCAGTAGTTGAAAGAAACCAGAAGCATTGGTTGCTTCTACCAGATCTGAATGTGAAACGTTGGTCGGTTCCTGCAGCGTCATATTTCCCTTTACCTTGTGCGAATAGTACGTTCAATATCTCGCTTTGCTTCTCGTTCAGCAATAGCTTCGCGCTTATCATAAAGCTTTTTACCGCGACAGAGGCCCAGTTCGATCTTCGCTTTCCCGCCCTTCAAGTACAACTTCAGCGGAATCAATGTCAATCCTTTGGTCTCCACTTTTGCTTGCAATTGAGCTATCTCGCGCTTGTGGAGCAGCAATTTGCGCGTGCGCAGCGGTTCATGATTGTAGCGGTTCCCGTGTTCATACACAGCAATGTGTGCATTTTCTAGCCATAACTCACCGTTTCGCGCAATAGCATACGATCCCCGCAAATTCACCTTACCATCACGAATAGACTTTATCTCTGTCCCCAACAAAGCCATCCCGGCTTCAATCGTGCGTTCCACATAATAGTCGTGATACGCCTGCCGGTTGACCGTAATCACCTTGATGGGCACATGATTCGACGCAGCCTTCGGTTGCTCTTTGTTATCTTTTGTCTGTTTTGCCATAAAAACACCTGACCTCCCCCATCTTGACTTTTGCTTTGCAGAGGGCTACTACAATTAAGTAGAGGTATTATCATACAACAAGAAAGTATAAGCGTCGAGAAACTCGTTCGTATTACCTCTCAAGCCCACAAAAAACGTCATATCAAGAAATACTCACCTTAGATAGGTCCAAAAGAAAGGCCCAAATATATGTTCTACCATCTAGGCAGAATAGCCACCCGCTTTCGCTGGTTGATAGTGGGCTTGTGGATGGTCGCCATCGCAGTCTCATTACCATTTGCCCCCCAGGTCGGCCAGGTGCTGCACTCCGGGGGCTTCGTCAGCCCCGATGCCGAATCGGAACGAGCACTAAATTTACTGGTGCAAAAAGTGCACCTCAACCTCACCATCGTTCAGGTGATCTTCACCAGCCAGGACACCAGCGTTGGCAGCGCTGATAGCCCGCAATTTATTCAAGCGTCTGAACAGGCCCTCTCAAGAGTGCGCGGTTGGTCTGAAGTCTCTAGCATAGTCAGCTTTACCGACAATCCCCGCCAGATTTCGTTAGATCGTCATGCCGCTTATGTCAATGTACTCTTCAAGCCCGATCCCGATAGCGCAACAAAGCTTCTGCCTGAACTGGAAAAGCGCCTGCAATCGGTTCCCCACTTAAAGACAACTATTGGCGGTGGCCCGGTCTTTTATGAGGATATCCAGGCAGTCAGCGAGCGTGACCTGCGCCGCGCGGAATTTCTGGCCATTCCTTTCGCCATCATCGCCCTGCTGCTCGTCTTCCGTTCAGTGGTCGCCGCCATCCTTCCCGCGTTAGTCGGTGGTGGAGCCGTTGCCGTCTCGCTGGCCATCATCTTTGGCCTGGGACATATCACCACGCTCTCCATTTTCGTGCTCAATATCACCACACTCTTTGGCCTCGGCCTCGGTGTCGACTACTCCTTGTTTATGGTCAGTCGCTTCCGCGAAGAGCTAAAGCGTGGCCGCAATGTCGAGGACGCTGTCGCTGTAGCCGTTGCCACGGCAGGTCGTGCCGTCGTCTTCTCAGGTCTGACCGTCTCCATTGGACTACTCGGACTCGTCTTCTTTCGCATCAACTTTTTGCATTCTGTTGGTATGGCTGGCGTAATGGTGGTAATGCTGGCTGTCCTGGCTGCCATCACCCTCTTACCCGCGGCTTTATCCATCATCGGTACCCGGATCAATGCCTTTCCCGTCCGGCTGCCGCGCTTCCGGAGGCGCGCTGCGGACCAGCCGCTTTCCAATACATCTGCCCTTGCGCCTGCGGTCGCTGATCAACACGGTTTCTGGTATCGGCTCTCCCAGTTGGTTATGCGCTATCCCGTTCGGATCTTTGTGCCTACCTTCATCTTGCTCGTGTCTCTAGGTTTACCCTTCCTTTCTGTACGCTTTTCAGCCCCAGATGCCTCCATTCTGCCTAAGGATGTCCCCTCGCGGGCTGCCTTTGACCTGCTGGCAACACGCTTTAATGACCGTGAGACCACCCCCATTCTCTTGGCGGTACAGACTCCTGGCGATGTATTAGCCACGAACAATGTGCGTAATCTCTATTACTATGTACAACGTATCCAGGCCGACCCACGTGTCGCTCGTGTCGACAGCATTGTCAGCGCGGACCCCCGCTTCACTCTTGAGCAATACCAACAGGTCTATACCCATCCTCAATTAATCGCCGATCCTTACCTGGCGGCTCTTCTTAAATCGTCGGTCTCTGGCGACACCACCATGATGCTCGTCATCAGCAAATACAGCATGCTCGATCAGCGCTCACAGGCCCTAGTCCAGACCATCCGCAATACGTCTCCTGGCAACGGCATCACCACCCTTGTCGATGGCGGCACCGCCGGTGATATGGACTACGTCACTTCCCTCTATACAGACTTTCCTATAGCCATACTCATCGTAGCGATCACTACCTATATCGTCTTATTGTTCCTCTTCCGTTCGCTCGTCTTGCCCTTAAAGGCCATCTTGATGAATACACTTTCTATTCTGGCAAGCTATGGGGCGCTCGTGGTCATTTTCCAGAATGGCTTTTTACATCAAATCCTGGGTTTCACACCCCTTGGTTTTGTTGAAGCCTCTGGCCCTATACTCCTTTTCTGTTCTCTCTTCGGACTCTCCATGGATTACGAGGTTTTCCTTCTGTCGCGTATTCAAGAATCCTTCTGGCAAACAGGCGATAACACTCGTGCTGTAGCTCTCGGGTTGCAGCGCAGCGGGGCTATCATCACCAGCGCTGCCGTCATCGTCATCGTTGTCAGTTCCTGTTTTGCCACTGCTGATATGATTCTGGTAAAAGCCCTCGGTCTTGGCATGGCTCTTGCAGTCACTATCGATGCTACTCTCGTTCGTGGCTTGCTGGTACCTTCCACCATGCGCCTTCTCGGTAATCTAAACTGGTGGCTGCCCTTTGCAGGTGTGCAGCGCCACCCTCCCGCCCTTGCCGAATATCTCGGTTCAGATGGACAAGAACCTGGTACAAAAACCGCTGTACCGGCGCCTGATTCATTAACTGATGCGGGTATAGGAGGTACGCGATGACAAAAGTAACCTTTGACTTGAGCCGCTATATTGTCTTGCTTATACTGACCATAGTTCTGGCTTCCTGCGGTGTACCGGGCATCGTCTCTACCAACGCCCAACTGCCTCAGGTAAGCACCACACCACAAAAGGTCACATTACCGCCCGTGCGATTTCCACAGGATGAGGCCCCACATCGTGACCTCACCGAATGGTGGTACTATACCGGGCATATGAACGCCACAACTCCCGATGGGCAGCCGCTTCATTATGGCTTTGAGCTGGTTTTCTTTCAGGCTTTGCGCAGTGATCTCCCTCCCGTCTACGCCGCTCACTTTGCTATTACCGACGTGACGCGTGGCCAGTTCCATTTTGACCAGCGTCGCCAGGTAGAGCCAGGGGCGTTCATTCCGAATGGCACATCCACCAGCGGCTTCAATATAGCCCTAGGTGATTGGACGATACAGGGAGTAAATGGGCGAGACCTGCTCTCGGCGCAAATGTCTGACTACTCCATGGATCTTGCTCTCGTGGGCCTCAAACCGCCTGCCCTGCACAATGGCAACGGTCTCATAACCTATGGCCTGGGTGGCTTTTCATACTACTATTCACGGACCCGTATGTCCCTCTCGGGCACGCTCATTGACCACAACCAGCCATTACAAGTAACCGGTGAAGCCTGGATGGATCATCAATGGGGCAACTTCCTCTCATTCAGCGGCGGTGGCTGGGACTGGTTCAGCATCCAACTGAATAACAACACCGAGATGATGCTCTACCTGATACGCGACGCCACAGGTAAAATTGACGCCGTCTACGTAGGCTATATAGACCGGGATGGTCTTGAGCGCTTATTATCCCCAAACGCGCTCCGCGTGAGCATCCTCAATCACTGGACCAGCCATTCGACAGGCGCAACCTATCCCTCTGGCTGGCGCATCGAGATCAACGATCCACAGCTACAAACATCGCTTACGCTCAACCCTGAATTGCTGAATCAAGAACTTGTCGTCTATCAATCAACAGGCAACTCTTACTGGGAAGGCGCCGTCACAATTCATGGCCAGAGCGCCGGAGCACCCGTCCTTGGCGAAGGCTACGTCGAACTAACGGGCTATACACGATAACTCCATCGTCCCATAGGAGCGGAGCTTTTATAGGCAAGCATGTTATGAAACGAGCAGGGAAGCGGGCTCGTCTCGTAGGGGCGGGGGTGGCGTGGTCGATGGGCGGGGACCCTTGGGTCGCCCCCGTCCTGTGCCCTGCCGCTTCATAACCCCTCGTAAACTCTCAATCCGAAAATGCATTTTGCGCGTAGAAAGCAGCAACCCTTTCCGCGAGCAGAACCACCTTCTCACGCAATTCCTGAGGTTCCACGATCTCCACCTGCGTTCCAAAACTTAACAAATATCCGCATGCCGCTTCCTCCTGCTCGAACAACAGGCGCAGCGTGAGCCACCCCTCAGCATCAGGTAGTTCAGAGTGTTCAATGCGTGCGTATCTTCCCGCGTGATTGACCTTCTCCAGCACCTCTGGCGCGATGCGTACCGTTACAGGATAGCGCGGCAGGCTGGCTACGAAGTGTGAAGATGACAGTGCCCAGAATGCCGCCAGGTCGAAATCACTGGGTCGAATGCATGGTTCCTCTATCACGCTGGCGCTTTTCACCCGCGAGACCCGGTAAGAGCGTACCTCGCCTTCAGCGGCAGCTACCAGGTACCATGTACTCCCTTTCGCCACCAACCCCAGTGGATCGACCACCCGCTCAAAGCTGCTGCCGCCATCTCGCTGGTAGATAATGGATGCCTTGCGTTCTTTCCAGATTGCCTCTTGCAGTGTGGAGAGCGAGGAAATATCTTCGTCCGACTGGTGCCACCCTGTTGTATCGACATGGATGCGCTGGCTCACTTGCTCAGCATCTCGACGGGCCATGGAGGGTAGGGCCGCGAGCAACTTGATGAGCGCGGCATCGGCGGCCTTACGCAGTCCGAGATCAGCTAGCAGGCGCACAGGCTTGGTGAAAAAGAGGGCCTGAATCTCTGCCTCATTCAGTCCCGTCAGGTTCGTTCGGTATTCCTCCAGCAAGCACCATCCTCCGCCAATGCCTCGTTCTGCCGTGATCGGTATACCTGCCCCGCTCAGGGCCTCCATATCGCGATGAATAGTGCGCTCGGAAACCTCCAGTCGCTTCGCCAGTTCACGAGCCGTAATACGGCGATGTACCTGCAACAGCAGCATTATAGAAAGCAATCGGTCGGCACGCATGCCTATTCCTCCCATCTCCATCAATCATAGAAACATATGCACATCCTTTGGCAAGATTCGCTTCACCCTTACCAGGTCGAGGGTGGCATAACGCTCGGCAAAGGTCGCGTAAGCCTCCTTCAGGTAGGTTATTCCCTGTTGCAAATGTTCTTCCATGAGGGAAGCTTGTTGGAGCAATGCCTCCCCGAGGCAAGACTGTGCGCGAGCATACTCCAGGTACATACCATAATCGCGGCTCGTTTGTAATGCCAACTTGAAATACACTTCTGCCTGAAAAAAGTGTCTCGACCCGCTGAGAATTCGACCAAGTAGCCTTTGTGCCTGGGCCAGCAGTTGAAAATGCTGCTGCTGCTCCACAACCTTCATCGTCTCTTTGGCTATCTCTTCCGCGGTCTTCAAATCACCCAGCTGCCAGTACACACACGCCTGCGCCAGGCGCGCTTTGGCCGCATCTTCTGCTCGCAGTCCATGAAGCATCAATGCATGACGCAAAGTGCCCAGAATACGCCGCAAACGCTTGAGAATAATGGGATCTTTGACATCGACTTCTCTCGCGATCCGTTCCTCATCTACCAGGGTTATCCGTAAAGAAGCGAGCGTAATCAGGGCCATTCCGATCATTGGCGCATTGTTGATCTCGCGCCCTAACGCTAAGGCCCGGTGCACGGCCTTGATCGCGCTGCCGAGATTTCCCCGGTCCTGCAAGTTTATCGTCAGTGCGCAGTAGACAAAGCACATATCAACGCGAATATTGACCTTTTCTGCTATCTTCAAACTGCGCCGGTACCATGTCTCTGCCTCTACAATATCCCCCGTGAGGGTAGCCAGGTCTCCAAGATTGATATAGATAGTCGAGATCAGTGGCAAATCACCGGTCCGCTCTGCCAGGCTCAAAGAACGACGAAAGAAGCTGTTTGCTGATGCGTGCTCTGTCTTCAGCATATAAGCGCTGCCGATATTGTTACACACATTGGCCATCGACCGGATATTATTCTGTTGTTCAAAAATAGCCAGTGCTGTATTGAAATAGGTCAGTGACTCAGGAATCTGTCCTGTTGTTCCAGCGATAATCCCCAGCGTCTCGTAGATATTCCCAAGCTCAATCCGGTCCCCTTCAATCGTTCGTAATATCCGTGTGGAGTATGCGCTATCCCCACTACTTTGCGCTGTTCCTCTCCGTTTGATATCATCTTCGAACATGCGCAAACCCTCTTGTGCCGCCTCTCGCGCCTCGTCATAATTCCCCTCGTCGTGGCACTTGTTGCTATATTGTAAACGCAAGCAGGCCCAGGCTACACCAGATGTAACACCGGCATCGCGTAAAACCTGTTGACCCCGTTCATTGCATTCCTGGACTCCTGCTAAATTGCTCGCGTGACCATATGTTCGGCCCATTTCGTACCAGAGCAAGGCCTGGATTTGTGCTTCTCTTTGCTCTTCTTCTCGTGTCTCAAACGTTTGCCTGCCGCGAATCTTCAATACATGCTCATAGTGGGTATATGACTCATGATAGTGTCCTTGTACTATCAAGCATTCTGCCAACCGTTCATGCAGAAAGGCCAAATGCATTTCTTCTTGCATTTCTTCTTGCTGAGATCTCAACACTGACTCGGTTTTATGTGTATTCACTTCTGACCGCATTGCTTTCTCTCGATGGGCAATTGCTACTTCATAATGGTGCTGTGCCTCAGGGTACGCCGAGAGTATATAAGCTCGATTCCCCGCTATCTCAGCATATTTGGTGATCTGCGGGCGACCTCCACCGCCTTTGATGAGATGCTGCGTAATAGCCGCGGCCACTTCTTCCTCTCTTTCCTGGTACAGGCGTTGCAAGGCTTCTGCGGCCCTTCGATGCAGTTGTATGCGCCTGGCCGCAGATAGTTGAGCATAGAGATGGCTGACAATCATGGGATGCCAGAAGTGGTACACAATTGCTGCTCCGGCACTCTCCTCTGTGATAACCCCTGCTTGTAGCGCCTCGTCAAGCTGCTCCAGCAGCGCATCTTCATCAAAATTTGACGAGTGACTGGATTCCATAGAGCGTAACAGGGATAATTCAAATGACCCACCCAGCACGGCTGCTTTTCCCAGCAAGCGTTGGCAGGCACTACTAAGATGACTCATACGACGGCCGAGCGCTGCTGTAATCGTTTCTGGCAAAAGAAATGTTTCTGAACCTGTAATGTCCTTCCTTCCCTTGATGGAACTCGTGGTCGACAACGCGGAATACGAGTAGCGCGCCAACTCCTCCGCGAAAAAAGGATTGCCGGCCGCCTGCGTTTGAATATGTTGTACAATCGGATCGGGCAGAGGCGCCACCAGCACGCCAATTTGAGCCTGCGTGAGTGGCTGGATCACAAGTGTATCGATAGCCTGTTCTCTTTGCAAACTAGAGATGAACGTACGCAGGGAACGGCTCTGTGCCAGTTCAGTTTCCCGGCAAGTTCCCACGAGTAAAATATGTTGGTTGGATTGCGTATTCAGGTAGCGAATCAAGTAGGATAATAATTCCAGGCTGCTGTCGTCTGCCCAGTGCAGGTCATCAAGAACAAGCAGAAGAGGTCGTTTCTGGCTGATCGATACTAGAAATCTGCACGTTGCCTCCCACAAAAGCAATTGTTCTTGTGCAGATTGTAATGTGTGTGCTGCTGCTCCCGCGGGCAGCGCCAGTTGCAATTCGGGCAGAAGGATACTGATTTTCTGGACATCAAACCCCTCGTACGTCGCAGAAATAGCCTGCTTTTGTGGCTCATTCGCCTGTTGCCAGTATTGTGCCTCGTGAATCGTAGCAATAGTTTTTCGTAGAATCTCTGTCCAGAGGCGGTAGGGTATATCGCTCTCCTGCTCGTAGGAGCGGCTCCAGGCCACCAGCCACCCTCGTCTGGTGGCCTCACGACTCAATTCCTCCGCCAGGCGCGTTTTACCTATGCCGGTCTCTCCTCTGATCAGCAAGAAATGGCGCATGTCTGCCTGGGGTGCCCCTTCCTCATGCTCCGTTGCTTCCATGGCCCTGCGCAACACCTCGAGCTCTTCCGCCCTTCCAACGAGTGGGCTTTGATGGCTGCGGCCAATCTGCGCTGTCTGCAAGGCGTTTCTCTGTAGTAACGGAAATACATCACTAATTGATTTCACTTCCTCGGCAATTTGCTTCTCCGTCGTCTGTGTCGTCCCACGATTGAAGCGCGACTGAACAGGCAACCAGCCTGCGATATCTCCCCTGCGAATAGCGTCGTATAGCTTGCGCGTCTCCGCCAATGGTATAATGCCATAAATTTCATCGAGTGCGCTTTTCAGCTTTTGATAGACCTGCAAAGCTTCGCTGCGCCGGTCCAGTTGAACCTGCGCCAGCATCAGGCGGCGCACCCCGGCCTCGTTCGTTGGATCGCTTGCCAGTAGCTTGTGCAGCGCATCTATCGCTCTTGAAAGCGCGCCTTGCATCATGCGGTGGTCTGCCAATTCGAGTAATAAACCGATCCACACCCTGTGCAAAACTTCGCGCCGTGCCAGCGCCCATTCAGAGACCCGCTCTTCTTGCAGAAAATCACCACCATACAGTGCCACCGCCTCCTCAATGAATGCTTCAGCCTGCACAGGGTCGCTCGTTGCATGCGTCCTGGCGCTCAGATCGATAAACGCGTCAATATCCGACCAGATCAAACTGGCATCAGCAAGAATGAGTATATCAGCCTCAAGACGTAAGAGACGAGACATCGCTGGGCGTGCCAGTTCTGGCTCAAGCAACTGCCTGATCGCGTGCACCGTATTATTCAAACGGTTCGCCGCGTTCTCTATATCCTGCTCTGGCCAGAGTTCCTCGATGATCTGTTCTCGACCTCGTCTGCGTCCAGGACTATGCAAAAGGTAGGCCAGCAACATACGTACGTTGCGGTGCTGCCAGGCCGGATTGGCAATCGTCTGCCATTCGCGTTTGCTCCGGCGCTCCAGGCGAAATTGGCCCAGTTGATAAACCTTGAATAAAGGGGCATGCCTGTTATGAGCTATGAATGTACTTTGAAGCTCCTGCGTTGACATCTCGATATTGGTTGGAAGATTCCTGCCAACATATTTACGTACTGTCTGCCCACCCTTTGAAATATAAGCATACCAGTAAGGGCCATGTCCCTTGCCCTCGCGACATCTGCTGCAGCTAGGTTTCCCACAGTAAGTGAACTGTTGGCGGTATGTAACCCTTTCGTTCATCACCCATCCTCTTTTTGTCAGTCCGCGAGTACCTATCATTATGAAGGGGTATAGCTGTATTCTACTATATTAGCACAATGAAAAATTCCCTCACCTCCATACACGGCGAGAAAAAGAGACATACAGAGATATACACTCATCAATTTGACGAGCGTTCCCCCCTGTATGGTATACTTGTCACGGGAAAAAGCAATTCCAGACTCGCAAGCACCGGCTTCATCATTTGTAGCTACAAAAATATACAAATGTACTACAAAGTCATTCAATACATCGTTCTGGTAATTTTAAATATGCTATACTAATACGGTTCACAAGCGAAGAACAGGCATCCGTTTTTCCTATCCAGGCATGTCAAAACCTTAAAACAGCAAGATGTCCGGTCCGGTCATTTTATGATATCTTTTGATTGATCGTTACGATAAGTAGAGAGGACACTGATGGAGGCGAAAGCTCAAACGCCCACCCTGCAAGAATCTACTATCGTCGAGCGTGTTGCTCGCATAGTCTCCAGTGTACGTGGAGCAAAACCTGATTATACGCGTCTGGCAGCTGAATTGGTTCCAGCTATCCCTTTTGATATCTTTGGCGTTGTGTTATTACGCCATGACCGCCTCGCCGCGCGCGTCACTGTTTGCCAGCGTGAAGCTGGCGCCTGGGTCGCACAATACCATCAACACCCGCTCGAAGGCTCGAAACTTGAGCAATTATTGCCTTCCCCCGTTACCGTCGTGCAGAACTACCCCGAAGGGCTAGATGGCCCTCCAGCGCTCTGTGGTGACGCCCTCAGCAACTTTCACCAATTGCGCTCGACACTTATTGCCCCTCTCATTGTAGGAGAAAAAGTCCTGGGGACACTTGAGCTTGGTAGCAATCAACTCGACACCTATGAGGACGTAACATTACGACGATTGATCGACGCCGTTGTGCATGTACTGGCGGCGGCTATCGACAGCGCCCAGGTCGGTGGTAGCGCGGAAATCCAGAATCGTCAACGCGAGGCCCTTAAAGATGTGTCCAGCGCTCTTACCTCAACGGTTGATCTCTCCACCATTCTTGATCAAATCGTAGTTGGTATTGCTAAAGCCTTGAACCTCGCGTCTGCCATCGTGACCTATGATCAACGCAAAAGACAAATCCGCCTGGAGGCCGAAGCTGGCCTCGACTTCACCGCATTGCAGAAGATAACGGTAGGTATTAAAGGTATCTCTGAACAGGGCATCATCGGCTATACGTTGCGCCGCAGACAACCCGTCTTTTCCAATGATATCAGTGTGGATGAGCGTTTCCCGCTGAGTCGCGCATTCACAACAGATCTTGGCGTCCGTTCTGTCTTTAGTTACCCCCTGGTGACTGGAACCACGGTTTATGGCGCTCTCCTTCTCTGTTCGCCAGAGCCAGGCGGATTTACACCACTCAAGGCGGATATCCTCTCCCTTTTCGCCAGCCAGGCCACCATCGCCATTCACAATGGCATGCTGCTCGAGTCCGCGCATCAGCGCAGCCGCTTTCAACAAGCCATCGAACAGTTGGAACAGGCGTATGGGCAAAACGGCAATGAGCAAGAGGTGCTTGATCGTGTGCGTCAGGAGTCGGAACGCACTTTCGGCGTCAGCTTCAGTAGCCTTCTTCACTTTATCAGTGACCACCTGTTAACTCTCAGTGAGCGCGATCTCCACGCCGTATTCCATCCCTCTCCTGCGCTTTCGCCTCCGGAGGACTTGTCGTCGTCCGCCAGCGCATTCTCACCAGAGAGCAGATCACAGGATGGGTCTAATTCACTACAACCATTTACTACTCAGCCAGCAGAGGAACAACCTCTTCATGCTCGGCTAACTGGAAAAGCGCCACAGGTGTTACCGCAAGGCTACCCACCAGCTCAAGAAAATGGCATCAGAATTCTCACACAAACTGCCGAAGCTGCGTTAGCTCGTGCTGGCGTATTGAGTGAATTAACTCGCTTGTTTACTCAGTTGAAACTATCGAATGATCATCGCAAAGATGCCTGGTTCGTGGTCGATCTCCTTGGGCGCTGCATCTTTGTAAACCCTGCTGCTGAGGTCTTTTGTGGTGTCCACATTGGCTCCTCAACAGCAACAACTCTGGAAGATATGTTCATAGATGTGTTGCCACGCATTCGCAACGCTGAAGAGGTGGCCCCCTATCTGCGGTCTTTCAGCCAGGGCAATGTCCTTAGACAGGACCTGCGCTGCGCCCTTGCCCTGGAACCTGTCTTCAGGCGCTCAGACTCAAACTCAGGCACTTCCCAGCCTCGGTATTCTACTCAACAGTCAGACGTAGAAGCCTTTTTGGTTCGCCTGGCGCCCTCTCGTACCTCTCTGCGCCCGGATAGCTCACCTTCTGACTATCATTATCAACTATCGCGCTATCCCCTCTTTAACCAGCAAGGTGTGCATATCGGCAATGTCTTGCAGATCCACGATGTCACAGAGCAGGTGCGTGACGAGAAAAACAAGTCAGCTCTGCTCTCATCGGTATCGCACGATCTGCGTACCCCGCTCACTACCATCAAAGCCGCGGTGACGGGTCTGCTGCAAGAGGATGTCGAATGGGACGATCAAACCATGCGCGAAATCCTGGAAGATATAGATACCGAGACAGAACACCTTTCTGTCCTGATTAATGCTCTTGTCGAAATGTCTCGCATAGAAATGGGAGCCTTGGTGCTCGATAAAGAATGGTGTGACGTCGTTGAAATCCTTCACGGAGCTTTGTCTCGGCTCGAACGTATTCTCTCCGGACGCACTATCCGCCCATCCATACAGCCCAATTTACCGCTCATCTATGCTGATCATGTGCAGCTTGAGCGTGTCTTCTATAACCTGATTGAAAATGCTCTCCGTCACAGTCCAGCTAACGCGCAGATACTGGTCACCCTGGATATCGTCGATGAGGGCACTGCTGATGCCCCCCTGCAATATTTGCGTGCGAAAGTCATCGACAGCGGCGCGGCAGTGCCTGCGGGTGAACGTGAGCGCATTTTCAAAACATTTTACGGCCTGAATTTGCGTGGCAGCGGCCTCGGCCTGGCCATTTGTCGCGGTATCATTGAGGCCCACCAGGGACGTATTGGCGTGGAATCCGCCCCTGACGATGTTGGCTCATGCTTTGTCTTCACTTTGCCTATTAACCACTATAATAGTATTCCAGCTTCCCAGGCCGCAGGAACTCATAACGCCTCTTCATGGGATAGGGGGAGCACGACCCTGGATACCCCCCGGGCGGTCGGCTCGCACTCTACTTCAGATCATCCATCATCGTTCGATATCTATCTTGTTGCGCCCACAGCGGAGGAGCAACTATGAAAATCAAAGGCAAACGTATACTCATCGTTGATGATGAGCTTCCTATTCAACGTATTTTGCGTCGGAACCTCTCTGTAAGCGGCTATGATGTCCTGGTTGCTGACGACGGAGAACAGGCAGTGGAAATGGCTCGGGCACATCAACCCGATCTTATTTTGCTCGATCTCTGTCTTCCTGGCGAGCTAGATGGCCTGGAAGTTTGTAGGCAGGTACGCCTCATCATGCAGACGCCCATCATCGTCTTGTCGGCTCTCACAGAGGAAAAACAAAAAGTCGAAGCCTTAGACCTCGGAGCAGACGACTATCTGACAAAGCCCTTCAGCAACGATGAACTGCTAGCACGCGTCCGCGCATGTTTGCGTCGCGCCAGTTCGTCTGAAAATGGCAGCGATTTGCCTGGGCAACCCGAGATTTTACGTAGTGAAGACGGTTATTTATATATGAACGTTGTTCAGCGACTGGTGCGCGCCGGCGAACACGATGTGCGCTTGACTCCCACTGAGTTCGAGTTATTGCGACAATTGATGCTTCATGCTGGCAAAGTGCTTACACACCGCTCGTTATTACGAGCAGTCTGGGGACCAGAGTATGGCGAGGAAGCCGACTACCTGCGCGTCTACGTGCGGCAATTGCGCCTCAAAGTGGAAGAGGAACCATCAAAGCCGTGCTATATTATCACAGAACCAGGAATCGGCTACGTTTTCCGCGGCAACGTGGTTTTGCAAGAAATTTAATAGAATTTTAATAACTTTTCCCGTTTTCTTAATAAACACCTAATTCCTAATAACGTAAACTACATACTAGTGTATTTTTTTGCCGTCGGAGGTGGGGTTTGTTTACTCCCCAATGGGAAAGAAACCTTATGAACATAGACGGCTAACGCGTTATGAACTGTGTATTAGGCACACTAGAGGAAAAGGCATAATGAACGATCGGCGAGGATCCTCAAAACTGAGTGTGCTGATCATCGGTCAGCAAAACAGTTTTGAGCATATTCTCACGACGAATATTCAAAACTGGGGCTACGAAGTACGAGGAGTATCCGCGTCCACAACAACGCAGGAACCTCAGGCTAAATGCGACATCTTATTGTATGACCTGGATGTAGCCATCGATCTCTCAATCGTCACCGCGGGCGTGCAAGCGCCCACAAATGGAAAAAAAACGCCTTCATATTTAGTAGAGCATGAAGAGAGTAACACGCATCAGCTACAATTGCCACGTGCGTGCTTCACAATCGTATTGAGTAGCCAATCCGTCTCGCGTTCAACGCTCGAACAAATTGGTGCCGTTGCTTTACTGCAAAAACCATTTGAAATGGGCCGCTTGCAGCGTTATTTACGCATCTTGCAACGACTTCTGCTCAAGCCAGCAGCCGCTCAACCTTTGGAAGAAAAGAAACGCATCCTGGTCGTAGACGACGATATTGCTATTGCCGACGCGGTACAACAATGTCTCATTTTTGAATCAGGCTATGACGTAGCAGTAGCGTATGATGGCCTGGAAGCGTTAGAACAATGCCTTGATTGGAGACCTGATTGCATTGTCACAGATTTGATTATGCCCTGGATGAATGGCTATCAGGTCATGCGCTGTCTGGACGCTGCTTCCCTTCAAACGATGCCCGGCTTTGTAATTATGAGTGCGTTAAATCAGTTTGAGTTGCCGTGGAACCGCTCGTACATGCGTGGGAATGTCATCGAGTATGTTGATAAACCGTTCAACGTCGATCGCTTGCTCTCTGCCATAGAGCAAGTATGTATTATGCATAGGATCTGATACATATTCCTCTCTCTTTCGTCTATACCAGGGGGGAATGGAATTTGGCAAATCATACGCGTGAAATAGTCGGGCATGAATGACTCGCGCGTTTGTCCGGGAAAGGAATAGAAGGAACAATGGAGCAGCAAGACCGCATCATGGATGGAGATTTACAAACATTGGGTCTCCAATCAATCCTGAAAATGCTCGCGCTGAGTGGGAAAACCGGTACTCTCTTCGTCCATTCAGGGCCGGAAACTCTCTCTATCAGCCTTCGCAAAGGACAAATTGTTGCGTTGCGCGAAGAAGGCGTGCCCCAACCGGATTTACTGATGATGCTCTGCCTTGTTAATAAGCTAGACCCCTCCCGTGCTCAAGCGATCCGCGCGTATGCCGGTGGCAATATGCAGATTGCGCTGGCTATGCTCGTCGAACGTAATTGGATGAGCGTCCCCGAAATGCAGCACCGCCTGGAATTTTCTGTCACACAATCTATTAGTCACGCGCTGCGCTGGGTCGATGGTCGGTTTGCTTTCCATCGCCAACTGGTGCCCATAGAAAGCGGGATGCAGCCACTCGATATCGACTCGACACTCCTGGAAGCCTTGCGCCAGGCCGATGAGTGGGAGGAGATGGGCGAAACTCTTTTGACCCGCACTTCTGTTGCTCGTTGGTTGCCAGAAATTAATAAAGATGTTCGTAGTCTCGGACTAAGCCAGGAATATATCGAAGTCCTTTGTCTCTCAAACGGCGAAATACCCCTCCAGGCTATTGCCCTGGTTCTCATGATTCCGGAGGCGCGTGTCGCGCGCATCATGTCTCGCCTGCTCGAACTTCGCCTCATCGAAGTCGTGGATATTGCCTTTGAGACCGAAGTACAACAAGACATTTCCAACCTCATCATAAAGTGCCAGACAACCTTAGTACGCCAGCACCAGTCTTCGAACCCTGAACAACACCTGCTTGGCCTCGTCTCTCTCCTTTCAGAATGCATCAATGGCCTGCTGCTCCATCATAGTAAATACGCGAAAAGCCTGCGCGGGCGAGGGCAAATACCCTCCTCTGAAGTTATCCGCTACCTGGAGCGCCGTTTTGGCAACCAGTTACAACTTCTTTCAAAGCAACAATATCCCATCCTGGAAACAATCGAATTTAACAACGGCAGGCTAGACTGCGCCAGCATTCTTACCCTGGACAAACTGGTCAAGGGAGAGCAGTTGGAAGAGTTTTATTGGGAAGCTGTCCTGGGTCTTGCCGCCTTCTTACGCATGGTGTTCGCAGAGCTCCTACGCGATGAAGTTGGGAATTCGCATACAGGACGCAACCTCAATTTCGCCTGGAAAGCTTTCCTCACAGAAATTGACCAGGAAATACAACAGTATCAAGTCTACCGTGCACAGCGCACAGCGCAGTTGTCTCGTGGCCGTGATGCTATTCTGCCCACACCCATGGGTATCATACAAAATTGGAATCATGTTCCTGAAAATGAAGGTGGTCCCTACAGGTCACCTGAGCCACGTAGGAGGTCAATCTGATGGCTGAACCGACAGTACTGGTTGTGGATGATAGTCCCACTGTTCGCAAAATCGTCCAGATGACCCTGCAACGGGAGCATATTAGAGTGATTACTGCTGGAGATGGTCTGAGCGCTCTCACCTCAGTTGCTGATGAAATGCCCGCTGTGATTCTCCTCGATATACAACTCCCTCGTATGGATGGGTACCATATTTGCCAGATAATACGAAAAAACTTGCAGTTTCGTCAAATACCGATTATTATGCTCAGTGGGAAAGACGGCTTGTTCGACAAGATGCGCGGTCGCCTCGCTGGTTCAACAGAATACCTGACGAAACCTTTTGACTCGGCAGAATTAGTGCAGACCGTGAAAAAACATCTCGTGAACTGGCAAGAACGTATGCCGCCTCAGTATGAAGGGATGCGCACTCGCTTGCGACGCCGTGGCTAGGTGTTGTCCACATATGCCTGGAATTGGAGTTCCTGGCGTATGGCGTTAGTGGAATAGCCCTTATTTCCCATTGCACTAGCGTAACTGGCTAATCGGAAAGGTATAATAGTGATGCCTGGACAGAAGATTCTCGTTGTAGATGATAGCTGGACAGAGTTGACCATGATTGTCACTCCACTGCGTAATAGTGGCTTTGAAGTGGTTACGGCTGTTGATGGAGACGAAGCTGTCGAAAAAGTGTTTCAAGAACACCCGCAATGCATTGTATTAGACGTCGTCTTACCTAAACAAAATGGTTTTCAATTGTGCCGAAAACTCAAAAGTTCGGAAGCAAGTCGGCATATTCCAATTATTTTGTTAACAAGTAAAAATACTCCCCTCGATAAATCTTGGGGGTTACGACAGGGCGCGGACATGTATATGACCAAGCCCTTTAATACTGATGAATTGGTAGCTAATGTGCGCAGTCTGGTGTAAGTAGGTCGGGCGCCCATACCTGGGTGCCCTTACATCACCGATAGAGTTGAGACCCGGCGACTTACGGCGTCGCCCAAGGAGATTTTTGTGGCCAGCGATGATCTAAGAATGCGGCAAAGGGATGCTTTAGGACCGCAGACAAGGTCTTCTACCCAACGACCAGGAACGCAGTTTGGCAGTTCTCACGACGATGTACGCGAGAGCCAGCGCGGCTCACGTGCTGCTTCCGTGCTGGCATTGCAATCTCAGCTTGCTCAAGCCTCACAATCTCGTTCAGACAATGCTTCTCCTGTTGAAGTTCCTGGCGAGCAATACCTGGTCTTCTCACTTCTAGAGCGGGAATTCGCTCTCAAAGCTGAGCATATTCAGGGCGTTGAACGCCTGGTTGATGTCACCCCCGTTCCCAACGTCGCGCACTGGGTTAAAGGCGTGATTAATCTACGCGGTTCCATCGCGTCTGTAGTCGATCTTCGCAGTTTTCTGGATATGGAACAGCTTCCCTACAATCCACGTACACGCTTGTTGTCGGTGCAATACAATGAGATGGTGATTTGCCTGGTTGTGGATGGCGTCAGTGAAATGGTGCCCATTCCCCCCACTGCTATTACCAATATAAATGCTCGCCAGACCACTACTATCCCCCACTGGGCCATTCCTTATGCAGCTGGGGTCGCCTTGCTCGATACTCGTGTGATTGTGTTGGTTGATGCAGCGCGTCTGCTTTTCTCAGACAGAATGCAGCGTTACGAAGCCCTGCTATAATTTTTCCTTCTTAAACTAATTTGCTTATGGATGTATTTTTACTGACAGGAGGCCTGGCGGATGAATCCCGATCGCAACAGAGGTGGAATGACTGTCAATGCGCTGATGCAAATAGGGCTATTTCTTTCAGCAGCAATTCCAGTCATCATGATCGCATTTCTTGGAGTATTTGCCTCTCAACGAATTCAAAGTAGCGGCAATGGCGGCGATTCTACGACGTTTGTTCTTGTAGTTGTTGCCTGCGCGATAGTGTCCCTGATTGGCATACTGACCGCTAACTATTTTGTACAGCGCGAAGTGAAAAGTCGATTACTTGGACTTGTAGATGTTTGTCGTGATTATGTGAGCGGGGATCGTACCGTCCGTGCAGCAGTCAACGGTGACGATGAGTTCGCTATGCTCTCTCGCAACCTGAATGCCCTCCTTGATGGTCAAGGCAATATGCCCAGTGGAGTCGCTTTCAACTCCAATGGTAATGATGCTGCTGCACTGCAAGCTCAGATTGAAAAACTTCTTCAGGAAGTCAGTGCTGTTGGTGATGGCGACCTGCGTGTCCAGGCCGAAGTCACGCCAGACACCCTCGGTGTCCTGGCCGACTCGTTTAACTATATGATTGAGGAACTTGCAAAAGTTGTCGGACGCGTCCAAACAACCTCTGTGCAGGTGACAAATGCCACTCGCCGTATCATTGATCGCTCCACTGAGTTGACTCAAGCTTCTGAAACTCAGGTGGCGCAAATTTCTCAAACCACCGAGGCCGTCGAAGCCCTGGCTATCTTCATTCAAAACGTAGCGCGTAATGCCCAGTTGAGCGCCGAGGCTGCGCAGGAAGCGTTGCGCAACGCCAATAGCGGTCAACGTTCCGTTCGTCAAACGATCGAAGGCATGGTCCTCATTCGTGAAAACGTCCAGGATACTGCAAAGAAAATCAAGCGCCTTGGCGAGCGCTCCAATGAAATCGGTGAAATTGTCCGTATCATCGAGGACATCGCAGATCAAACAAACCTGCTCGCGCTCAATGCTGCTATTCAGTCCGCTATGGCGGGTGAGCATGGTCGAGGATTCGCCGTTGTCGCCGATGAAATCCGCCTCCTCGCTGAACGCTCGACTGAGTCTACCAAGCGTATCGCTACGCTGGTCAAAAGTATCCAGGGCGATACCTACGAAGCCGTTGTGGCTATGGAAGACAGCACGCAAGAAGTCGTCAAAGGTTCACAACTCGCTGACGAAGCTGGACGTTCTCTAAACTCTATCTACACCGCCGTGGAACGACAGGCGCAAATGATTGAGAGTATTGCTCGCGCTGCCAACGAACAGACCACCGTATCTGAGGCAGTCGCGGTGGCTATGGGTCAGATCTCCGACATCACTCGCCAGACCAACGTTGGTACTCAGGAAGCAGCCTCCAGCGTAAGCTATCTTGCTGAGCTGACAGAACAACTCCGTGCCTCGGTGTCCACCTTCCGTTTACCTGATCGTGGCAATGATATCGTGGGAGCCTTCCCTCCAATGACCGCTGTGACCGAGCTACCAGGTGGAGATGGCAGTCAGTTCTTCCCACAAGCCCTGGGTCCAGGCGCGGAAAACTCTTGGGCACGAGATTACACCGGCAATTACCCGCCATTGCCAGAACCTGGAAAAAATTCTGGGTCACTGGTTGCCCTCTCTTCACGCAATGGCCAGTTTGCCTTTAATAATCAGCAGGATTTTAATCAATCTCCCTTTGGCGGCCAGTCGCAGGGCTTTGGTGGACAGCAATCTTTTACCGCTCAACCCTCCTTTGGTAGTCAGCAGGATTTTACCCAGAGGCCCCAGGGCAATCAACAGAACTTTGCCCCTTCCTACGATAATCAACAAGGCTTTGGTGGCCAACCTTCCTTTGGTAACCCACAGAGCTTCAGTGGACAACAATCGTTTGGTAATCAGTACCAACAAGGCTTTGGTGGTCAACAGCCCTCTGATGGTCAGGCGGGCTTTGACGAATTCGGTAGATTTGAGCGACAACAAGGGTTTAATGACCAGCAACAATTTGGTGCAATGCCAGGGTATGCCGGTCAGGGACAACCCAACAACCAGGGGATCCAACCCCCCAATTCTGGCTCTCTGCACAACCAGCAGCAGCCAGGACCATCTCAAGCCTCGCGCCAACGCTGGCAAAGAGACGCTCAACAAAATCAAAGTCAGTCGCAGTTTGGTCAGGATCAGGCTCCATTCCCGAATAATGGGCAGTTTGGCCAGTAACTAGCTGAGTTACACGTTTATAAACGTAGGTGCCGATTTATCAGGCACAACGCCGATTTATCGGCCCTAAGTAACCATGGAATGTGTAACTAGAATAAGTGGGTACGCGCAGAATGTCGAATACATTTGATAAACTTTCAGTACTCGATTCGTTTATCGAAGAAGTAAATAGTTATTTGCCAGAAATTGAGAACAACCTCGCAAAACTGGCACAATCGCCCTCTGGCTCAAATCCTGACATGGATGCTATTGAGGAGACCTATCGCCGTACCCATACTATCGGTGGCTCTGCTTCGATGATGGACTTTCCCGGTTTATCACATGTCGCCCATGGTATGGAAGATATCCTCGGCGATGTGCTAGATGGAGTAGCCACGCTAGATCTCCCAACCCTGGGATTGTTGCAACGTTCCCTCGGAAGAATGCACCAGCTCCTCCAGGGCATTCATGAAGGTATCGACGAAGAAGCCATTATGGCGGAAGATGATGCCGATTATGTGCGCTACCGCGCCCTAACTGACTCCTCTGCGCAGTTAGTGTCATCTTCAAACGGCAATAGCAATAGTCAGCAGCTACTGGAATCTGTCACGTCATCGTTTGCTGACGAACCAGCTCCCATCCTAACCTCTTCGGCTGCATCCTCGATGCCAACGCTTGACGAAGTATTGGCCTCCTTCCGTACGTCGCCTGTAACAGCAGACGAAGAAGTTGCCTGGCCAGAAGATTCTGCACCCGCTGAACCAGTCCAGGAATCGCAACCTGTACATACCCCGGCACTCCACGTGGAAGAGCAAGCCGCTGAGACTGCCAGCCTTCCAACGATCACACCGGTTCAACCAGAGTTGGCAAATCCTAGCGCCCTGGAAATGTTAGTTGCCTCAACCTCTTCTCGTCTGGCAGATTCTCGCGATGAACCTCCTGTCTCGCCCACGTCGCCTCAGGCTCCTGAAACATCAGAAGAGACAATCCCACGCCAGGAAACTGATCTTGTAAGCACCACTGATCCCCGGCAGCCATCCCTTGCCGCTCAACCAGTGTTACCTGCAGTTCTCAGCGAATTGCAGGAAGATGCTCAGACTATAGCTGTCCAGGCTTCCTCTCTCAAGGACGTACTGAACCAGTTGCGTTTGGCTATGTCCGTCATTGAATCCCAGCGCACGGAATTCAAAGGCTTTCTCGATGGGTCCAAGGACGCCCTTGATCGTATGGAAGATTGGGCTGGGCAGGCTATGGGACTCAACCTGCGCAATAGTCCCGACCAGGTACGGCGTTATCTTCCTCTCTCCGTCATGTGGGTATCAAACACCAAACTCAAAAAAGTGCTTGACATGCTCACGCAGATAATCAGCGGCGTGGAGATGACGGATGAGCAATTACATGCCGCCCTGCAGCAACTGACTACCTCAATTGAGTCTTGTGGCGATGCGTTCCAGCAGCTCCAGGCCGATAACCCCTCACCTATCTTTACGCACGACCAGGGTTGGACACCATGGGAAATGCGCATCTTGCGTGAAGCGGAAGAAATGCGCGAGCGTGTTACCTTTGAGCGACGTGGCGATCCCGCTGCTCTACGCGCAGAAATCGAGGCTGCTCTACGCGATGAAAACCGCCGTGAGCAAGATGCGCGGGTTCGCGATGAAATACGTCGTGAGTACGAATCACGCCCTCTCACGCTCGCTGCCCGCTCCGAATTAGAGCGCCAGTTGCGCAGTGAGATCCGCAAGGAGTTTGAGGCAAAAAGACAGTTACAGGAACGCGTCGCGGGTCAGGAGAATACTGAATCCCTTCAAGAAATTGAAGCGCGACTGCGTAGTGAAATTGAAATACAGGTCCGCCAGGACTTTCTCAACCAGATCACCGAAGGCGGCGGTGATATATTCAACCAATCCATGCAGCAGACGCTCATGCCTCCTGCCCCGGCCGCGCCTCGCACTTCAAACTTTGTTGACCAGGCGCGCCAGGCAGCCGGTTTGCCCGCCTTAGATGCACCGGCATCTGTATTTGATATATCGCAAAACACCTTTACAACACCATCGGCAATAGTTTCAACACCTGCTTCATCGCCAACTATCTCGCGACAGGCTTCCGCCACACCTGTAGCGCCTGTAGTGCGTTCGCAGCCTGCTGCCCAGAAACACTTATCTTCCTCTTCAGCCTTTAGTGGCGATTTTGGTGAAGAGGCAGCGGAGATCTTCCGTCTTGAGGCAGAAGAACACCTGCAAACAATCATTATGTTTGTGGCAGCCCTGGAAAAAGCTCCCTCCAATCGCGAGCTGATTCAGGGTATTCGCCGCGCTACCCATACGCTCAAAGGGGCCGCCGGCATGATGGGCTTCCGCGCTATCGCTGATCTCTCCCATATTTTTGAAGATCTGCTTGATAGCATTATGGAAGGCTCGACTGCCATTTCGTCTAACGTCCTCAGTCTCATTCTCGATACCTCGGAAACTCTTGATCTGCTTATCACAGGTAAGGGGGCTGATGCACAGGGCGAAGAAGCAAAAGTACAATTGCTGCGTGTCCGCTATACCGAATTGCTCGGTGATCAGAGCATGCTTGGTAATATCGAGATAGATGATATAGACGCCGACGAGTTGAACGAAGAAGGCGAAGGTAGTTCCTCCGTTGCTGGTGTCCTCGCGGGTACTCAGACTACCGAGACAAACGCCCAGCGTGCGGCTCGTGGTGACCTGAGCGTTCGCGTCAGGCTCGAGAAGCTCGATGAACTTGTCAATCTTTTCGGTGAACTCCTCGTGAACCGTAGCATCCTGGAAGAGCGCCTTAATCGCCTCGTTCAGCTTGTCGCCGACGTCGATGTGAGTAGCAATCGCCTCAGAGATGTGGGCCAGAAACTCGAAAGTAGATTTGAAGCAACAACCCTGCCTAGTGGTCGTTCGGTTCAGGTGATGCCGGGTGAGGGCCTCCAGAGCAAAGGCCTCTCACTCTCGAATAATGGCAACAGGAACCGGTCCGAGCCTGAGCACCTCGCTGAATTCGATGAACTGGAACTCGACCGCTACACCGAATTCCACCAGCTCGCTCGTGGCTTAAGCGAAGGTATCTCGGATATGACGACACTCAGCACCGAAATGGAAGCCGTCATACGTGATTGTGAAGGTGTCTTTGCTCGTGAGAATCGTCTCAATACCACTTTCCAGGATCGCTTGATGAAAGCACGCCTGGTGCCTCTCTCAACAATGACGCCTCGTCTTTACCGTGCTGCTCGCGCCGTCGCCTTCAAACAGCATAAAGAGTTCGAGTTCCTCCTGGAGGGCGAAAGCACTGAGGTTGATCGCACGGTCAACGAGGAAATCGCTGGCCCATTGCTGCACCTCATGCGCAACGCCGTCAATCACGCTATTGAGACACCGGAAGTGCGCATTCAGAAGGGTAAACCGCCTGCTGGCCAGATTAAGTTGTCTGCCTCCTACGAGGGCAACCAGGTTGTGATCACCGTGCGTGACGATGGTGTTGGCATCGATCCGGATCGTGTCCGCCGTGCCGCCATCACGCGTGGCTTCGTCAGATCAGATCAGGTCCTCAATGATAATGATATCATTGACCTCATCTTCCGCCCTGGTTTCTCAACCGCCGAGGTACTGAGCGAAGAAAGTGGCCGCGGCGTCGGTCTCGATGTCGTGCGGGACAGTGTATCCCGTCTGAGAGGAACGCTCGAAGTCGAGTCAATGCCAGGTCAAGGCACTGCTTTTACCATGAAGTTCCCCACCAGCCTCGCTATCCAGGGCGCTATGATGGTAATGGCGGGTGGACAACAGTTTGCCATTCCGACCGTTCTGGTCGAATCAATCGGCCGTTTGGATAACTTCAAACGCTCAACTCTTGCTGGTAGACCTGCTATACAGGTGCAAAACGACCTCTATCCTCTGAATTCGTTGACACAACTCTTGTCGCTGCCGCCCAGTCCCGCGGTCGAGCGGGCTCCATTGCTGCTCGTCAACGCGGGCGGTCATAGGGTAGCACTCATTGTTGACGATATTAAAGGCAAACTGGATGTCGTGATGAAAAACCTGGGGCCACATCTGCGCCACGTTCATGGTGTGGCTGGCGGCACTGTTATGGGCAATGGTCGCGTCGTCCTCATCCTTGAGTTAACCGAACTGCTCTCAGCTCGCAGACTGCTCGGGAGTGCGGCAGGAACGACAGCCGCTTCTCTCCAACGTGAAGGAATGATCGTCCCATCTTTGCAAACAGGTGTCAGGCCTGCCCCATCTATCCAGCAAGCTGCTGCGACTGCCAAACCACCAGCCGCGCCTGTCGGCACAGAAGCGGAGCATAGCAAACATGTCCTTGTCGTCGATGATAGCCCTAGCGTGCGCCGTGTTGTGAGCAACATGCTCAAACAACATGGCTGGGAAGTACAGATGGCGCGCGATGGCGTCGAGGCCCTTGAGATGATCTCTCAACAAACCCCGGCAGCCGTTCTGCTCGATATAGAAATGCCGCGTATGGATGGCTATGAACTTATCTCAACTATCCGCGCTCAGGAGCAATACCGCACACTCCCGCTAGTCGTATTGACCTCCCGTGCCGCCACCAAACACCAGCAACGTGCCATCCAGTTGGGTGCAAGCTCATACGTCGTCAAACCATACCAGGATGAGGAACTCATCAGCACTCTCAACACCCTGGTCTATGGTGCAGCCGCCCGCTAAAAAAATGCTCTCCGTGACAAAGCCACGGAGAGCATTTTCAATAGAAAGGACCAGGCCTCGTGGGAGTTGAACGAGCAGTAACACGCTGGCATATTCAGCAACAACAAATACAACAAGAAATCACAGCCCTGCAAGCAAAACTCGCAACCACCCGGAATGAACAGGAAACCACTGACATACAGCGGCAGCTAACTGGTGCCCAAAAAAAACTACTCGCGCTTGGCCCCTGTCCCAAACCAATGATGGGGTAATTTATCCCACCACGGCCTCCGCAACCAACCTTCCCATTTCCTTTGTTCCCACAACCTCCTTGCCCTCTTCACGCAAATCCTCCGTGCGATACCCCGCCTCCACTATGCTCTCGACCGCCTTCTCAATCGCCTTCGCCTCCTCTTTCAAATTAAACGAATAGCGTAGCATCAACGCTACCGTCAGGATCGCCGCGATAGGATTCGCCTTCTCCTGCCCTGCAATATCGGGCGCTGACCCATGAATAGGCTCATACAAACCAAACAACCCATGCGACGTGCGGCGCGTTCCAAGACTCGCTGAGGGCAACATTCCCATAGACCCTGCCAGCATTGAAGCCTCGTCGGTCAGAATATCCCCAAACATGTTCTCCGTTACAATCACATCGAAACTCGCTGGCCTCCTGATAAGATGCATCGCGCAGGCATCCACCAGTAGGTGCTCCAACGTCACATCAGGATAATCTGCCGACACCAGGTCGGCCGTCCGTCTCCACAGCCGCGATGAACTGAGCACATTCGCCTTATCTACCGAAGTCAACTTCTTTCGTCTATCCCGTGCTAACTCGAACGCCGTACGCACAATCCGTGCAATCTCTGCCTCTGTGTAAACCAGGGTATCGATCGCCTCGAGCCCCTGCGCTGTCTCTCGAATCTCGCTCGGCTTCCCATAATAGATACCGCCTGTCAACTCACGCACCACTAGCAGATCAGTTCCCCGTAGAATATCAGCCTTGATAGTGGAAGCATTCAGTAAAGCATCAAAAGGGCGAATGGGGCGCAGGTTCGCATATAGAGCCAGATCTTTCCGCAACCGGAAGAGCGCGCGTTCAGGCTGCACCTTCGCATCCGGCCCCTCGTAGCGAGGCACACCACCGACCGCCCCAAATAAAATTGCGTCACTTTCTAGACAGAGCTGCATCGTTGCGTGAGAAATAGCATCTCCCTCCGCCTCAATTGCCGCCACACCCACTAGCGCCTCGGTCATCTTAAAATGATGCCCAAAACGCTCGGCCACCGCTTCCAATACCCGCACACCTTGTGCCGTAACCTCTGGCCCAATACCGTCCCCTGCCAGCACTGCAATAGCATATGTTCCCAACGTAATTCCCTTCTTCCTGCTATAAATATCAGTTCATAAAGGCTCTCATCCCCCTTGGGCATACCCGTAGCCTGATTCCCCCTTTAGGATAAAAAACTTAGTAAACTCCCTGTGCCCACGCGTATCCCTTTAAGATATAAGACACTTTACCCACCCCAAAGCCTCATTTTCAAGCCTCAACAATAGTGAGTATATCCCCGCTCACATGATCGATAACGCAGTCAGTATAGCAATGCCCACAAACAACGTCAATATCAACCCTTTCCTCCGTTCTACCACGAACCTGGGGTTAAAAGTATCATCACCCCCTGGCGGTAACGTCTATAGTAGGGTCGACCCTTGCGGTCGACCTGGCCCTTGCGGTCAACCTCACGCGGCTTACCTCCGCTTAACATTACTTCGCCAAAATAGTAACTTGCGCGCCTCAAGCCAGCTCGTTCCGGCAACCGTCGCGATCACTATCAGGAGCCAGTCCCCTCCGCTAAGCGGTACCGTTTTGAGCAGGCTCTGTACTCCCGGTACAAGGGTCGCGAACAGTATAAAGACAACCGTCGCCAGGCTCCAGATAATCATGAGGCGGTTGGAGAAGAAACCCAGTCGGAAGAGCGGCTCCCTTTCGGAGCGAAGATTGATTGCCAGCAGCAGATGGCCCAGCAGCCAGCTTACAAATGCCACCGTTTGGGCATGGGCAAGGTTGCCGCTGCTATACCATGTTACGAGGTAGGCAATGGATACCGCCGCAAATAATCCCGCGCCTGACGTGAAGATGCTGCTCACCATCGAACGGTCCATGAAGTTTGCCTTTGGGTTGCGCGGTGGATAGCGCATCAGGTCAGTTTCGGCTGGTTCATTCACAAATGTTGCTGAAGCCGCCAGGTCCATAAAAAGTTCCATGAGAATGATCTGAATGGGAGCAAACGGCACTGGCACGCGCAAAAGCACCGGTAGCAGTGTCGCCGAGACCAGCGCTACTTTACAGGCCAGGTAATAGCGTACCCCCTTCTTGAGATTGGCGAACAAGACGCGCCCCTCTTTGATCGCATTGACAATAGTGGTGAAATTGTCATTCGCCAGCACCATAGCGGCGGCTTCGCGGGCCACGTCAGTTCCTGTCTCCCCCATGGCTACTCCGATATCCGCGGCAGCCAGCGCGGGCGCATCATTAATCCCATCGCCTGTCACGGCCACCCGTTCGCCCAGTTCTCGTAGGGTACGTACGATGCGTAGTTTATGTTCTGGGCTGGTACGCGCGTAGATGGAAACCTGGCCGACGGCTTCTTTCAATTCCTCATCTGAAAGCGCATCCAGTTCCGGGCCGGTGAGCAGGCGTGTATTTCCATTCAGCCCGACCTGCTCTGCGATGACTCGTGCGGTTAACGGGTGATCTCCCGTAATCATGACTGGACGAATACCCGCGGCGCGGCAAACCGCCATGGCCGCTTTGACTTCTGGCCGTGGTGGATCAGCCACTCCCATAAA
>JBGQJX010000003.1:0-37597 GCA_041499255.1 Ktedonobacteraceae bacterium
CGCCCATTACGATGTGTTTTGGTGGGCGGGGGGCGGCGGGCCGTGGCATGCCTTCACACTTCTTCTCTTTAGGGTGGGGAGGTCTGGCGACGAAAGATTATCAGGGTGATTTATGACAGATCAGTAGCTTTTTCACGAGGGCCATACATACGCGACTCCTGCTGGGCCATTGGAGGAGCGTAAAGCTGTTCTGGCTGTGGTATCACATCTGCTACAGCTGGACTCAGCAAGGCTCGTGCCAGCTCTCCTGAAAGAAGCGCCAGTCCGTTTAACAGAGAGCGTGTGACAAACCAAAAGACGAGACCGACTGGGACACCGATAAACGACCTGGCAAACATGACCAGTTCAAACTGACCACGAACTTCGATGAAGTAGGGGATAACTTCCCCTGAGGATTGTATCCCGTTTTTGAGTAAGATTACATTGATAAACAAGGTTATCAGGTAGACCAGTGGCAGTGCGGTGATGACTCCAGCGACTATCGGCAGCACCAATGCCAGGGTAAACGAGATGATGCCAAGCGGGAATTTCAGGATCATATAGATCATGCTTGTCCAGGTCAATGGATCACGTAGAACCTTGCCAAAGCGCTGCAAGAAGCCCAGTTGGGGCGCGTCATGACTGTAACGTGGATAAGGAAAAGAAACATGCAAGAGGTTGGTAGCCATCCTCCGCTCCATCTCGGCCATACCCCGGACGAGGATAAGCGTCACGAAGAGTATAGGGAGACCAATCCAGAGAATGAGCGTGCTCAAACCGACAGCGAGTCCAATCACAATCAATAAGAAGTAAATCAAACCTAAAGGAAACGAGAGCAAGAGGAAAGTAATATTTCCAACAACCGTGCTTTTTTGTGTTTTGTGAAGTTGCGTTCCCATCTTTTTTCTTTCTGATTGGCATTTGAGGCCTTTTGATTATGAACATATCTAAAGTTGTATGTTCTGGGTGAAGTATGCCACCAAGGTATGGAGAAAATATCTCCAATTTGTACCGGAACATTGTGGAGATGGAGTGAATGATAAGACATTTTCGTGACAGATTCGCTATATTTTTCACACAGATATGCGGCATACTATGCATATGCAATAAGACATCATAAAGCTATCATGGGAGAACGGAAAGATGAACTCTTCTAGCGCAGTTGGTTGGCCACCTCTATCGCTGTTTCGCGTTGCCCAGAACAGACAGTCATATATGAACATGCTTTATCTGCTGGTATCATTTCCACTAGGCCTCTTTTACTTTGTGTTCCTGGTTTCTGGGATAGTAGTAGGTCTAGGCACGCTAGTTATCTGGATTGGGGTCCTTATTCTCATCTTAATGATGGCCTCCTGGCGGTACATAGCGACCTTTGAGCGTTACATGGCCATACACTGGCTGCATGTCGTTATTCCTCCCCTGTCCTATCCGTCTCCCATACGGATGATGCAATGGCAAAGGCTACAAGCTCAAGTAGGGAACTCTATGACCTGGAAGACGCTGGCCTACTTGCTGCTGAAATTTCCGCTAGGCCTCTTTTCTTTCGTCATCACGATTGTTCTGTTAGTGTTGAGTCTTGTGGTAGCGGTAGTGACATTCATATCAGGGCTGCTCACAGTACCGTTTTATCTCCTGGTCATCGCGCTTCAGGACGCTCCCCACCCCAAGGAGCGCGTACAGCATTATCTCTTATTCGCGCTCACGGGGTTTGGCCTGAGCCTCATCACACTGTATATACTAAATGGCCTTGCATTCATCGCCGGACAATTCGCACGCCTGATGCTTGGTATGAGTGGTACAGCATGGCGTGTGGAAGAGGCACGGGCGATAGCATCCCAGCAGCGAGCAAGAGCTGAACAGGCCGAGCAGAGGAGACGTGAGCTTGTCGTCAATGTCTCGCATGAATTACGAACGCCTGTTGCCAGCATTGCGGGGCATCTTGAATCATTACTCATAGCGACGAACGAAGGAACAACGTCACCGCCACCGGCAGCGCTATACAACTATCTCAACATTGCTCACCATGAGGTAGAGCGCCTTGGGATGCAGGTTGATGATCTGCTTGCGCTGGCACGAATGGAGTCGGACGAATTACGGCTGGATATGCGAGAGGTACAAGCAAGTGAAGCTATCGAAGAGGTTTATCAAACACTGATGCCACTGGCGAAGAGCCAGCGGCAAGTGACGCTCGTGCGCGGCTCTGCTCCCAATCTCCCTCCCGTGATGGCAGACCGCCAGCGGCTCGTTCAGATTCTCCTGAACCTTGTGCGCAACGCGATTACTTCTACACCTAAAGGTGGCATCGTGTCGATCGACCTGGAGCAAGCAGACCCGCAGCACCTCGCGCTTGTTGTTGCCGATAGCGGTACCGGCATTCCAGCCGACGAGCTTGAGCATATCTTTGAACGGTTTTATCGCGTCGATACCTCGCGCACACGTGCCACTGTTGGCTTTGGGCTTGGTCTTGCCATTGTCCATGATCTCGTCACGGCCATGGGCGGCTCTATCAGTGTCGAGAGTACAGTAGGTCAGGGAAGCCGTTTCTGTGTGCTACTGCGTATTGCCGCACCCGTGTATCATCCTCAATAAGCAAACCCCTCTCTTCCTCAACGTGATAGAATAACTGAGAAGTTCATCCTTCGAATCAGCTAGTCTACATCTCATTCGGAGAGCACGCGTTGAGAGGAGCGGAACATATTGTCGACCATCCTTGTCGTCGAAGATGACGTTGCGCTCTGTGATTTATTGCGTAACCATCTCGAAGCTGATGGGCATACAGTCTTTCAAGAGTTCGATGGATCAGCAGCCCTGATCGCGGTCGAGAAGTATCACCCTCAACTGATTTTGTTAGATTGGATGCTTCCGGGCATGGATGGCCTGGCGGTCTGTCGTCGCTTGCGGCAATCGTACCTCACTCCTATCATCATGCTCACGGCGCGCACTGAGGAGATAGATCAGCTCCTGGGACTGGAAGTCGGGGCCGATGACTATATTAGCAAGCCGTTCAGCATACGCCAGCTGCTTGCGCGAGTGCGGGCCATCCTGCGCCGTGTCGAATTAGATAGTCAACTGTCGATGGCAACGCACTCACACCCTCCTGAGACCCCTCTAGCATTGTCTCCAGACGCACTTCCGCCCCTTGTACGTGGTAGACTCCACATTCACCTCACAGAACGCTCTGTGCGGCTGGCTGGGCAAGAGATCGACCTGACTCCCAAAGAATACGAGCTGCTGGTGCTCCTGGCCTCGCATCCAGGCTGGGTGTTCAAACGTGAAGTCCTCTTGCAACAGGTTTGGGGTGACAGCTATGAAGGCTTCGACCGTACAATAGACAACCACATTACGCGCCTGCGGAAAAAACTTGGCCCGCTAGGCGAAAAGATTGACACTGTCTGGGGTGTCGGTTATCGCTTCATAGAGTGACCATGCGAGGCCGTATTTTATTGTGACGCCGCTATACAGCATCCGACTTCTAAGGGGTTGGTGGTTTGGTCGTCCGCTGGGCGCCTGGCATTTTCGGAAGCTGCTGCGCTGCTTTCTCGATGGCCTCGGTGGCCTTCTCAAAGTTCTCCATCCCCTGCCGGGTGGCCTTCTCAGCCGCATCAAGAGCCTGCTGATAGGAAGAGAATCCTGTGCGCAGAAAATTCTTATAGCTCTCCATCCACTGGGATCCTCCCATCTCTTGCGCCAGTTTCTGGAAGGCTTCTTGCTGCGTTTGGGTCTGCTGCTCCAACTGCTGCATCAAGTTACGCATGGCATCGGCCTGGTTCTTGAAAACCTCCATGGCACCGGAAAACGTGCTTTGAGCAAACTTCATGCTGTTCTGCTGGGCGGCAATGATATTCTCCGCAATTGCCTTGTTTGACTCACTAAAGGATTCAATCAGTTTCTGAGTGATCTCTGTCTCCTTTTTCTCGGCCATTGTCTTACTCCTTGTTAAATTTTTACTGCTTAGCTACTTCACCGAACGTGTAAGCCTTTCCCTGAGGCAAACGGCTTCCTCGAAGCGGAACGGGGCGCCTGCCAGGGGAAGAGGTACTCACAGGAGTAAAGTGTAGTATCCTGATCTCATAATATCCTCACAAAAAGAGCGATTAATGTAACAAATCGATCACAATTGACAAAATAGCTCTGCAATTGGCATTCAGTATGTCAAAGTCATCTTTATTTTTTGCAACGCCACTGCGGCTTTTGCATTCCCACCGTTTTTTTTGCCTGTTACTCATGGTATGATAGCAGCAGACTTGTTGATGCAGCTTTTCTGAAAGCAAGGAACAATAGAGGTTAGAGACAGAGAAGGTTGGTATTGCGTGGAAGATAACCCTGTGCGTAGAGATGAGCAGCTCCCGTATGGAGAGAGCGAAACTCCTTATTATGAATATTCGTCGTTGCAGCATCCAGCGCGACCCTCGACCCCTCCGCAGTTGCCACAATTCACGCCGCAAACGCCTGCGCCGCCGAAACGGTCGCGCAAGAGGGGCCTGCTTATCCTGGCAGTTGTGAGTGTGATCCTGGTGGTCGTCGTGGTCTCCCTGTCAGCTCTTTCGTACGTGCTCTTACGCCAGGCCACACCGGCGCAGACGCCTGGTACGACATTGCCTACACAGACAGCAGTACTTCAGGTAACGCCGGGCGCCAATTTTCGTTCGGCCCCCTGTCCATTTCAGCTCGGTGATGGCATAGTGGATGGTCAGACAGTCAAGTGTGGCTATGTCACGGTTCCTGAGAATCGCAGTAGCCTCAATGGAGCTAAAGTGAATCTGGCCGTAGCGATCTTCAAATCGCCAAATATCCAGCATGATCCTTACCCTGTCGTTCGCCTTGATGGTGGCCCTGGCGGTCCGTCGCTGGATGATTGGGCGCACTATATCACAAGCACGAATTATACAAATTTTGTGTTTCATCATGACCTGATCATGTTCGACCAGCGCGGAACGGGATACTCCACCCCCTCGCTCAGGTGCCCTGAGACGTTGCAACACCAATTCGAGACCCTGAATGTGCACTTGAGTGCGGCCGATTCCGAGCGGATGCAATTGCAAGCGCTACGCACCTGCCATGATCGCCTGGTGCGGTCGGGCGTCGACCTGAATGCGTTTAATTCGCTGGAGAACGCGGCGGATGTCCATGATCTGATTCTAGCCCTCGGTTATAAGCAGGCGAATCTGTATGGTGTCTCGTACGGTACGCGCTTGGCTCTTACCACCATGCGCCTGTTTCCATCGGTGATTCGCAGCGTGGTGCTGGACTCAGTGTATCCACCGCAGAAGAATCGTACCGATTTGCCAGGCGCGGCGCAGCGTGTTTTCAATGCGCTGTTTCAGGGCTGTGCCTCTGATGCACACTGTGATCGCCTCTATCCCCACCTGGATAATGTTTTCTACCAGCTTGTCACGGACCTCAACTCCAGCCCTGCTCACTTTCAAACAACCGATGTCACAACAAACAAGAGCTATAATGTGGTAATGGCAGGTGATGATTTTGTGTTTGTGCTGTTTAGCGCGCTCTATGTAACACAAATCATACCCGTGCTGCCGCAGATGATCTTTCAAGTACGTAACCATGACTATGCATTGCTCTCGCAAATTTATGGAGTTGTTGAGTTCGACCACACTTTCAGCGATGGCATGTTCTATTCGGATGAGTGCAGCGAAGATTGGGATTTTCTGACGCAGAGTGATATCGCGACTGCTATGCAGGGAATCACTGCACAAATTCAACCCGCGCTCCGGAACGATCTGCAACAGGAATATGACTCCTGTCGATTGTGGCAGGTACAACAGGCACCCGCTGTCCAGAAGCAGCCTGTTGTGAGCGATATCCCTACCCTGGTGCTCTCTAATGAGTTTGACCCGATTACGCCGCCAGCCAATGGCAGGCTGGCAGCGCAAACGCTCAGGAATAGCTACTACTTCCTTTTTCCCGGCCTGGGTCACGGGGCAGAATACAATTCGTCATGCGTGGACAGCATCATTTCTGCTTTTGAGGATACCCCGACGCAGAAACCGTCAGATGCCTGTGTAGCAGGTATGGGAGAGCCGAATTTCGTGTAGGTGAGGATATCAGATATTCTCTTCTTCCTGTGCAGATATGCTGAGTAACCAGCCTCATTGGAATAAATCAAACAAGTGAACACGTTGTGAACTAAGAAAATGTAAGTATCTGCCTGGTGAGAAAGCAGGTCTTTATTGGTGTGCCAGGTATATGAAGATAGAGTTTAAGGAGGACGTATATATGTCTACTCTCCCCAAAGAGAGTAATGAGATCGCTTTAGCGAGCGAGCAACATGAAAATAATTCACAAACGATTCCCCTCTTCCGTCCCCTGACACTGCGGGGTATTAGCTTGCGTAACCGTATCGCTGTTGCTCCCATGTGTCAGTATTCAGCGATAGATGGTTTTGCGACCGATTGGCATCTTGTTCATCTTGGGAGTCGCGCGGTAGGTGGCGCAGCGCTGGTGATGACTGAAGCCTGCGCGGTGGAAGCCCGCGGACGTATCTCTCCACAAGACCTGGGTATTTATCGCGATGAACATGGCGAGATGTTGTCCCGCATCGCGAGTTTTGTCAAAGCACAGGGAGCAGTACCAGGTATTCAACTGGCACATGCCGGGCGTAAAGCCAGTACATATCGCCCGTGGAGTGGGAGTGGAGAAGTTTCTCGCGAGGATGGACGTTGGGAGACAGTCGCGCCGAGTGCCGAACGCTTCTCGGCAAACTATCCCCTACCCAGGGCGCTGACTTACGCTGAAATTGGTGAAGTGGTTCAGCACTTCCAGGATGCTGCACGCAGAGCGCTCACAGCAGGGTTTGAGGTCATTGAGATCCATGCAGCTCACGGCTATCTCCTGCATGAGTTTCTGTCGCCTCTCTCTAACCACCGTGATGACGAGTATGGCGGCTCCCTGCTGAACCGCATGCGTTTGTTGTTAGAGGTCGTGGATGCGATTCGCCAGGTATTGTCCGATGAGCTTCCGCTGCTTGTGCGCATCTCCGCCAGTGATTGGACCGATGGGGGCTTGACTATCTCTGACAGTGTGGAGATTGCTCGCGAACTGAAGAAACATGGCGTTGACCTGGTTGATACCTCCTCGGGGGGCAATGTAGCCACGGCGAGAATCCCACTGTCTCCAGGCTACCAGGTGCCATTTGCTGAACGCATCCGGCGAGAAGCAGTGATTGCTACAGGGGCAGTTGGTCTCATCACTGAGCCACAGCAGGCCAATGATATTATTCGCGACCAGCAGGCTGATATGATTTTTTTGGCGCGTGAACTTCTCCGCGACCCGTATTGGCCATTACACGCTGCCCGTGCTCTGCATTACGATATTACGTGGCCCTCTCAATATCTACGGGCCAGGCCCTAGAGCATAGCTCATGGACGGTTAGAAGCAAAAGCCAGTTTGTCTCACGAGATGGCGACCGTTTTGTAGTTCGGTATCATTTGTTGATCACACTTCGACCTGGTCGCGTTGCCTTGCGCGGAGCAGGTGATAGACCAGGAGAAGCTGGGTCAGTGCCAGGGGGTGGCTATGCCGGCTATCCCACGTTCGAGAATCTGAATATTGACCAAGATCCGCCAGCGAGGCTGCCCCACATGCATCCAGGTGATCCAGAATGCAGCGCTCCAGCGCGCGGGCCGGCTCATCGGGGATTGAGCCATCGATCTCCAGATACTCTACTGCCCGGCCTCCCTCACGTCCTAGCTTCGAACGCACACAGCCAGATTGATCTTCAGCAATGACCTCGCTCAGGTCGGGATGATGCAGCGTCCCATGCAAGGTCAAACGCACATTGAGATGCGCGTCGCCGTCCAGTTCGGTGGGCCACTTGCCAGGAAAAAAGGATACAACAACATCGGCGTGATCACGTTGTGGCCGGATATACTTGGCCGAATCATGCTCACGGATGGCGAGTTCGCGCAGCACCTCTTCCTCAGTATATCCACGCTTGGCCGTGTCCCGCAAAATTTTCCAGCGCCTCCTCAATTCCTCGGGCGGAGCGAGAAACACGCGAACACTGTAGGCGTTGCGCATCTCCTGCCAATACATTCCTAGCAGTCCCTCGACAATCAGGAAGGGGTGCGGCACAATATACTGTGGTGGACCGAAGTCGCCTGACGTATGGTCATAATGTGGCTTCAATATAGCCTCACCAGCGCGTAGCAGTCGTAGATGCTGCGCCATAATATCGAGGTAGTTGCATGCAGGGTTCAAGGGCGTAATATTTAGTTCTTTGCGCTGCTTCCGATTATACCGGTGATAGTCGTCGGTACAGAGGATTGCCACATTCTCAACACCCAAAATCTGGGCAATGCCTCGACTCAGCGTCGTCTTGCCCGCGGCGCTATCCCCAACTATTCCCAGAATGATGGGGCGCCTGACTCCTACATTGGGAAGACGCTTCATTCCTACAGATGTTGCAGTCATAACTTTCTCCAGATTCCTTCTCTTGCCTATGATAAAATGATAATCGACATGTTACATAATAACAAGCCGCAATTCACTATGCTAAGCATAGATTGGAGCTTATGAATGGATTGGTCACGCCTGGATGGCCTCACGATACGCCAGCTTCGTGTGTTCTGTGCAGTAGCACGACTCCTGAGCTACACGCGGGCCGCGGAAGAACTTGGTTGTCAGCAGCCCACTGTATCAGCCCTGGTAGCAGAGCTAGAACGAATAACAGAGATGACGCTTTTTGAACAGTGGGGTAAGCGCCTCGCCTTGACAGACGAAGGGCGCGAACTGTATGCCCACGCGCAACACGTGGTCGCCGAAGCGGATGAGGCATGGCGCGCGATGGCGGAGCTGCGCGGGATTGTGTCGCCGGAAAGCGTGCCGCTGCGTGTTGCTGCCGATACTACCGTAGGGACCTACGTCATACCCCACTTGCTGGGCGTCTTTCACCAGCGCTGGTCTACCGTCGCCCTCAACCTGCGTGTAGCCAACCGCGCTGAGGTTCGCGCTTGCCTGCTAGCTGGTGAAGTTGATCTTGTTATTGCTGGCCGACCACCAGCAATCGATGGACTGGTGGCTGAACCATTTCTGCCCAATCCCTTAGTGGTGATCGCTTCTCCTGATCATGTCTTAGCCACGCAATCCCAGGTACCGCTGGCTCGCCTGGCCGGTGAAGTCTTCCTGCTCCGCGAAGTAGGCTCAGGAACACGGGCTGCCGTGGAGGAGTTGTTCGAGGTAGCCGGTATGCCACTCAAGATTGGCATGGTGCTGGGACATGTCGAAGCGATCAAACGAGCGGTAGCGGCAGGACTGGGGGTGAGCGTACTTTCTGAACTGGCGGTGAGGCGCGAAGTTCGTTATCATACACTTGTTGTTTTGCCAGTAGAACAATTCCCAATCCAACGCCGCTGGTATATTGCGCGCCTTGCCGAACGACCTTTGAGCGCCAGCGCTGCCGAATTCATCGAGTTCTTGCGCGAGTATAGGTTACGGAATGGGTGAGGTATGATGTTCTTGCGGAATTAGGGGGAACCTCTGCCATTTTGCAAGAAAAGTTGCCGGAGAGTAGTGGCGGTTCGTGACAGCCTCCGGCCCTTCAAGTGGACAACATGCCATTGTCGCCTTAGTGGAAAACCCTGTACGTCAAGTAAGGCCAGATCACCGCTGGCAATTTCAAGTTCGATCGATTCCAGGGGTACGACAGCGATCCCAAGTGCGGCCATTGCCCCCTCCTTAATTGCTTCAATACTGCTCAATTCCAGGCTTGCTTGCAGGGGCATGCCCGCAAGCGCGAAGTGATGCTCTGTTTCCAGCCTTGTCCCAGACCCTTGTTCGCGTAGCAGGAACGTTTCCTGTTGCAGATCATGCATAGTCAACGCGGGGCGTCGCGCCAACCGGTGGGTTGGTGAGGCCACGACCACCAGTTCATAGGGCCTCAAAAACTCTATGACGAAACGGTCTTGCTCTCCAATGAAGCTCATCACCGCCAGGTCTACCTGGTGGGCAAGTAGTCGCTCTTCAATAGTATGACGGTCGGCAACCATAAGTGTGACACGTACTCGCGGGTAGAGGGCATGGAAGGCACCGAGCAATGGGAGCACGACATAGGTAGCTGCGCTGGTGCTTGCGCCTACCAAAACACTTCCTCGTCCGAGCGTATGAATCTCCTTCACTACTGGTTTGGTTTCGGCAAATAGAGCCAGGAGCCGCTCAGCATGGAACTGGAATTCCTGACCGGCAGAAGTCAGCACGATTCCTCTGCCACTACGAGCAAATAGCCGCAGACCTAGCGCCTGTTCGAGCGTCCTGATCTGCTGCGAGACAGCCGGTTGTGAGAGGTAGAGAGCCTCGGCAGCTCTGGTGTAGCTCAGGTGCTGTGCTACGGTGAGAAATACTGCGAGCTGATGCACTGTGAAATCATTCGAACCATTGGTCGTGTCCATGAGCAAATCTTAGCATGTTGAAAAGCAAAAGGCAAAGCTTATCTCAAACTTCCAATGAAGCAGCGAGGGGGAAGCGTGGCACAAAAAAGATAGCGAGGCAGCAACAAATACACGAAATGAAGACGAGTAGCAACATTTTCAATGTATAAAGTTTGATCTATGCAATTGATAGCCAACTGCTACTACAACTAATAATTTTACCATGCTATACTTCTCCCAGCGAAGGTTGTTACATACTATTGTGAGGTGAGGAGATACCTGCATGTTAATAGAGGCCGCGTCGGAGCAGAAGGATCGCTGGGCATCAGGCGTAATTCCCTATGCACAGATGGGTTACTGGAAACCTGACTATGAACCGAAAGACACCGATATCCTTTGTGCGTTTCGTCTAGTGCCTCAAGAGGGCGTAGACCCCATTGAAGCTGCGGCAGCCGTTGCCGGTGAATCTTCCACTGCTACCTGGACCGTCGTTTGGACCGATCGTCTGACTGCTTATGAAAGCTACCAGGCCAAAGCCTATCAAGTCGTTCCAGTTCCCGGTACGGACCAGTATATTGCGTACATTGCCTACGACCTGGACCTGTTCGAGGAGGGGTCGATTGCGAACCTGACCTCGAGCATCATTGGCAACGTCTTTGGCTTCAAAGCGCTGAAAAGCTTGCGCCTGGAGGATATGCGCATTCCCCCGCACTATGTGAAGACCTTTCAAGGGCCGCCTCATGGTATTGTCATGGAGCGCGAGTACCTGGATAAGTATGGTCGCCCGCTACTTGGGGCTACGACAAAGCCGAAGCTTGGTCTTTCTGCGCGTAACTACGGTCGCGTCGTCTATGAGGCCCTGCGGGGTGGCCTGGACTTTGTGAAGGATGACGAAAATATCAACTCGCAGCCCTTCATGCGCTGGCGCGATCGCTTTCTCTATTGTATGGAGGCGGTCAACAAAGCGAGCGCTGACAGCGGTGAGATCAAAGGCCATTACTTGAACGTCACTGCCGCAACCATGGAGGACATGTACGAGCGCGCCGAGTTCGCCAGGGAACTGGGAAGTATCATCATCATGATCGACCTGACCATTGGCTACACAGCGATCCAGTCCATGGCGAAATGGGCCCGCAAGAATGGCCTGATTCTCCACCTGCACCGGGCAGGTCATGCCACATACACACGTCAGAAGACGCATGGCGTCTCCTTCCGCGTGATTGCCAAGTGGATGCGCCTGGCGGGCGTCGATCATATTCACGCGGGCACCGTGGTTGGCAAGCTGGAAGGTGATCCTATGGCGGTCAAGGGCTACTACAAGACGCTGCGCGAAGCAAAATATGCTGCCGACCCCAGCCTGGGCCTGTTCTTCGAACAGGATTGGGCGTCGATGCCCGCGGTCATGCCTGTTGCCTCGGGCGGTATTCATGCAGGGCAAATGCATCAACTGCTGCACTATCTGGGTGAGGATGTGATTCTCCAATTCGGCGGCGGTACTATCGGTCACCCATTGGGCATTGCTGCCGGCGCAACGGCTAACCGCGTTGCCGTAGAGGCTATGATCCAGGCGCGCAATGAGGGACGTGACATTATGAATGAGGGGCCAGAGATCCTTGAAAAAGCAGCAAAGTGGTGCACTCCCCTGCGTGTCGCCCTGGATGTCTGGAAGGATATTACCTTCAACTATGCTTCGACCGACACGCCTGATGTAATGCCAACCCCCAATTATTAGCTGTAGGGGCTTGCTTTATCGCGCCCAAGGAGTTACGAGTATGGCTTTTCATCTGACCCAGGGGACATTTTCCTTTCTGCCGCCACTGACTGACGACGAGATTTACCTGCAAGTAGAATATTGTCTGGACAACGGTTGGCCTATCAACATAGAGTTTACGGACGATCCACATCCTCGCAATGCCTACTGGGATATGTGGGGGATGCCAATGTTCGACGTGAAAGACGCGGCGGCGATCCTCTATGAGATCAACCAGTGCCGTAGAACAAACCCGCATCACTATATCCGGGTGGGCGCCTACGACCGCGGGAAGGGCCGTCAAACCCTTGCTCTCTCGTTCATTGTGAACAGGCCAATTCATGATCCAGGCTTTGCCCTCTCTCGTCAGGAAGTGCATGACCGTACCATCAAATATACTCTCCATAGCTATGCGACCGACAGGCCCAAGGGAGAACGGTTCCTATGATTCCTTCTTCTCAGACCGGAGAACCTGGTAGTATTACTCGTCCAGTTCTCGACAACTCCGATGACGCCAGCGCGGATGTATCGGCCATTCTTCACGAGTCACAAATTATGGAGATACTGCAAAGGCTTGACCAGGAGCTGATCGGGCTTAAAGCAGTGAAGACACGCATCCGTGAAATCGCCGCTTTGCTCCTGGTTGACCGGCTGCGCCGCAGCTTGGAGCTGATGGCACGACCACCCTCTTTGCACATGTCCTTTACCGGTGGGCCAGGTACTGGCAAGACGACTGTGGCTATGCGGATGGCGACTATCCTGCACCGGCTCAATTATGTACGCAAAGGACACCTGGTGGCGGTGACGCGCGATGACCTCGTTGGTCAATACATCGGCCATACCGCACCCAAGACCAAAGAGGTCATCAAACGTTCCATGGGTGGTGTGCTCTTCATTGACGAAGCTTACTACCTCTACCGTCAGGAAAACGAACGGGACTACGGGCAGGAAGCCATCGAGATTCTCTTGCAGGTGATGGAGAACCAGCGTGAAGACCTGGTCGTTATTCTCGCAGGCTACAAGGATCGCATGGAATCTTTTTTCCAGTCCAACCCTGGGATCAGTTCGCGCATAGCACACCACCTGGATTTCCCGGATTACTCGCTTGATGAGCTACTTGCCATCGCGCAACTCATGCTCGCGGAGCAGATGTACCGGTTCAGCCCCGAGGCTCTCAAAGCCTTTGAAGCCTATCTCAAAAGACGGATGCACATGCCTCGCTTCTCCAATGCGCGTAGTGTGCGCAATGCGCTAGATCGGGCACGACTGCGCCAGGCCAATCGCCTCGTCGCTAGAGGCGGGAGATTATCTAAGCTGGACCTGATGACGATAGAGGCTGAGGATATCCTGGCCAGTCGTATATTCACCGAAAATATCCCGGATGAAGAGCAACAGCCTGCTCTATCTCAGGATACCTCAATTGTTTGAGGATATCCTGGATTCGTAACTATGCCCGGCATCGTCCATTGAAAGCTCATCCCTCCAGAGATCAGGTGCGTTTGGTCACCTCTGTAAAGTCGAATGTAGCGCGTGTGGGAAGGAGTGCGCCAAGCAGGATCAGTGTGACGCTGGCAAACGCCACGGGCACGAACGCCATGATTGGCAGGCGGAAGAAATCCCACAGCGCGCCGCCAAGCAGCGGCCCTACGAAGGCGACGCCGTAAATGAGTGAGAACATGATGCCGGTGAGACGTGCTACCTCATCCTGGCCTGCTAGTAACGGGGGTAGTGCAAGGCCGAGTGTAAAAACGAGCGCTGCGCTTCCGCCGAGTAGCGCTGCCCAGAGAGGTTCCAGCGCGGCGGGGGTGAATATCCATCCAGCGATGGCGACAGCGCAGATAGCACCAGCGACCACGAAGGGCGAGCGACGGCCCGCGAGTCGCTGGGCAATGAACGTGACCCCAAGGCTGACCGGCAATTGCGCGGCATTGAGTGTTGCAAGGGCCAGCGGTGTCATGTCAGCGTGGCGCATCGCCTGGTTATAGGACGCAATCCAGCCGTTCATGCCGAAATAGACGAGACTGCCAGCGCCGATCATGATCCCTAGATGCAGGGCACTGACCCGCCTCCGCCGGACGGGAGAGGAGCTGCTGCGCGAAGCCGTCGATGTTGAAGCCCCTTCTGATTGCGCGGACCGAGTTGCGCGCGCGGACGGTGTAAGCCAGAGCCAGAGGACGAGCATTCCGATCACGGGTATACCCCAGAAGATGAAGGTGGATATCCAGGCGTCTCTTCCCAGAAAGTGCGCCATGACAGGAACAGTGACCCCCGCCGCTATTGTTTCACCAAGGATCAGTCCATCACTAAAAAGCGCGGCAACGAGGCCAATATGCTTGGGAAACCACTGGCGGGCGAGCACGGGTACAGCGGTTTGGGCCAGGGCGATACCCAGGCTCAGCAGCAGCGTGAAGAAAAAGAGCGAGAGAGCGCTGGGCAGGAGGGCGCGCAGGAGTGTGCCAGCACCAAGCAGCGCCAGGCCAATCGCCACGCAGGCTCGCCCGCCAATGCGCTCTATAAGCAATCCCGATGGCCAGGCCGCGCCTGCCATTACCAGCACGGGCAGCGCGGTCAGCAGCCCTATTGCAGAGTAGGAGAGCGCTAGATCATGTTGAATCAGTGGCAGTATGGGTGGTACCGCCAGGATGACAGTACGTAAATTGAAACCTACGAGGGTGATTAATGCATAGACGATACCGTTACGCCGGGTGATGGTAACAGGTCTATCCATGATAGTGGATGAGATTTTCTTCATGAGGGTCTCCAATACGCGGGCATTGCGCCAGATTAGTATGCATGCTTCACTATATCACGGCTCTGCTGGTCGCCTATTTGGATAATCCCTCAACATGGGGCCTGCATAGATAGCATGGCTGGGCTTGTCCCAGCCATGCTATCTCCTACGAAACAGTCAGATTGTAGTTCTGGTTTTTATTGTTGTCCCATGTATTGCTCTGGTTGAAGAATGCCATGTTCAACTGGGTGGCCGACGATGGAACCAGATGAGCACGAGCTGGAGATATTGACATTCCAGACACTACACAGTGATACATACCATTGTGATGGGACAAACAAGCAGTCAATATCTCCCTCTCTGTCTTGCAGACCTTCCTCGAAGAATTGGTATCAATTTGTGAGAATTTTGATACATATTTTGATGGTTTTGAGATATTTAAATGCTACACTTCTACCGGAATATCAACCAACTGCTAAGCAAAACTTCTAATCAGTGCCCACGTTTTGATAATGGTGGGAAAGATCAGGAGAACGACCATGGAAAAGAATACTGCGAATGATGCAACCGAACAACTGCTCAAGTCCTTTCAGGAGGCACATCAAGCAGTGGTTGAAAGGATCATTGCTGCTCAAGAGGGCAATGTGAAACTGGCTCAAAGTATCATGACCAACTGGATCGAGGTTCTCAATGGGCAGTCGGAAAACGCACAGACCCTGATGTCGGAGATGGAGCAACAGATAAACAAGCAGCGGGAAACTATCCAGAAACTGGCTGAGCAGACCGCGGACCTCTACTTCGATTTCCTGCGTACTTCATTTTCTCCCTTCGAGCCATCATTGCGGCTGAACGAGAACCTGCACATGTGCCTGATGGCCCTTGCCAGTCGTTATCCTCACCATATTGTGGACATCAATGAACAGATCCTCGGGCCCCAAAGCCTGGGGGCCTCTGGCTGGAGAGCAGCAGATCTCATTGAACTCTTCCGAAGCACAGATCCAGGATTATTGCAAATGAAAGCTTGCCTGGAGGTGAATGCGGTCAGAAGAGGCATCTATCTCCTTGAACGCTCGGAGCGAACGCCCGCGTTGTGGGTACACTGTGGAACATCTGGAGAAAAGATGCCAGCCTATCAAGGTGATTTTGCAACCAGGAGGCAGGAGCATGCGACAGTGAGTGCATGAGGAAACTCCCATTACGGGCTAAATGCCACGCTTGACCCGCTCAGGTTATACCTCGTTGGTGGTATGCTGAATCTTGGTCAATTCTTCCTCAATCTCGCTCATGCGCGTGCGGCGCAGACGCGCTTGTTCTAGCCTCGCGTGCTCGTTAGCGTCAGCAGGGACAAGCGGTGGGACGGCAGTAGGTCTCCCATGCTGGTCTAAGGCTACATAAATGACCTGGCTGCTGGCAATGCGACGTGTCTCACCTGTCATTAAGTCCTCTGCCACAACTTCTACCCCGACCTCCATGCTGGTGCGTCCCACGTAGTTCAGAGCACAGTGAACAGACACGACATTGCCGATGTACGCTGGCGCCAGGAAATCAAAGCGTTCAACTCGTGCTGTGACCACTGGGAGGCGGGCATGCTTTATGGCCACGATAGCGGCCGCCTCATCGACCATGCGCATAATGACCCCTCCGTGGACGTTGCCGCGTTGATTTCCGTCTAGCATCTCCATCATGCGACTGGTTGTGCTACGAGAATAAGCGATGCTTCGTCCCTGGCTCGTGTTTGTCACTGGAATTTCAAACTTTTCTTGCTCCATAGATGCGTTCACCTAAGATGCCGGAATCGCTCATCAGCGCTCTGGCTTCTTTTTATCCTCCTGGCTGCGCAGAAGATGCTTTTGGATCTTACCGACGGAAGTCCTTGGCAGTTCCTTGCAGAATTCAACGAATTCAGGAACGCGGAATTTTGCCAGGCGGTCCCGGCACCACGCTATGATTTCTTCGACCGTTGCCTGCTCATTGGTATGAAGTACGACAAAGGCCTTGATGGCCTCATCACGGAGGGGATCGGGCACGCCGATAACAGCGCAGTCAAACACCTTCGGATGTTGCAATATGACGGCTTCCACTTCGCTGGCGGCCACATTCTCACCTGCGCGCTTAATCATGTCCTTTGCCCGGTCAACAAAGTAGAAATAACCGGCACTATTTTGATACGCATTGTCTCCAGTCCATATCCATCCCTGGCGAATGGTTTGGGCCGTTGCCTCGGGGTTTTTGAAGTAGCCTTTCATAATGGACCATCCTGGCAGACCATGGACAAGAATTTGACCAATCTGTCCCTGCGGGACTGGCTCACCTGCCTCATCCACCAGTTTCACCTCGTACCCCAGCGCGGGTAGCCCAATTGAGAGATTGTCTCGTTCGTAATCCATCGGGTTCATGAGGGGTGGCCCCATGGTCTCGGTCATCCCATATATCTGTAGCAGAGGCGCCTCAAACCTATCCGCCCACTCAGCGAGTTGGGCCGCGGTGATATTCTGGGCTGTGATGGCCACGCGCAACTGGTTAGAACGATGTTCTGAGCGCCGCTCCTGGGCTAAAATCATGCGAATGGGGGCAGCGAACAGGCTGGCAACGGTGCAATTGTGGGCAATACAAGAATCGAAATAGCCTGTGGCGCTGAAGCGGGCCATCAACACCATGCTGGCTCCGGTCACTAATGTGCTCATAGTCGAATAATACTGAGCATTAGCATGAAAAAGCGGCAGAACAATAAAATGGCGATCACCGGGTGTGAGACGAATCGCTTTTGCCACTGTCTCGCCGGCGTAAATATAGTTGGCATTGGTGACCTGGACCCCTTTGGGGCGGGAGGTAGTGCCGGAAGTGTAGAGAATGCTGACATCGTCGAGGGGCATTACCTCGGCAGGAGGTGGGTCTACCGGCTGCTCTGCCAGCAACGCCGCAAAGTCGAGTGTATCTGGGGATATCGTTCCCCCACCACAGATTATAACCTTCTCCACGTGCGAGCAACGCTGCTGAACCTCTTTAATATCCGCGAGATAATTGGCCTGGGTGAAGATGAAGCGGCTCTCGGAATGGCTGACAAGATATTCCAGTTCAGCGGGCACAGACAGGATATTGGTTGGCATCAACACTGCTCCAATTTTAGCTGCACCAAACCACAGATACAGGAATTCCAGGCAATTTGGCAAGTGGACGTTAAATTTGTCGCCCTTGCTGATCCCCAACGCGCGTAGTGCGTGGGCAGTCCGGTTCACATACGCATCAAACATGGCATACGAAAGCCGGGTGATGCCGCCCTCTAGATCATCAAAGATCACGAAGGTTTTGTCGGGCGTCGTCGCTGCCCGGAACTCAAGCAATTGACGAAGGGTGCGGTTACCAACGATAGTGCTCATGCTCTTACTCTGCTCGGTTGGAGGCTAAGGGTACAGTTCAACGTGGCTCACCCATTGTTTGCCTTGTTCCGTAACGATTTGTTCACGTGTGCTGGGCATACAGATGAGGTCGCCAAAGACATTGACGCCATTATGGACTAAGAAACTTTGAAAGATGAGATTCGCTGGTGTATCTCGCGCTATTTGTAAGTAGAACGCGCGCAGGGTCAGTCTATCCGGGTTATGCCGGCACTCTGCCGCTACCGCCTCCGGGTCAAAACCTTGATGCACACAGAACTGGAATAATATATCCAATCGGTCTGCCACTTCAGCCGGAGTTAAACCGGTCACGTGCAGCAGTCCGTGGCGCCAACGTTCGATTGAGGGGTACGAACGCCATAGCACCTGGGTGGCGATTTCTTGTTCTTTCATGATCTGTATTTCCCCTTCTCAGGGCCTACCGGAATGGCTATTGGAGGCGCTTTTCTGGCGCCTGGGATAGCTTTGCAACAGGCGCTCAATCGTCGCCTCCGCGGCTGTCGTTTTATGAAACAGGGTGGGTGCAAGGACAACCATCATTCCTAACGCTTCGATTTGTGCCGCTTCCTGGTGATCCACCTCGTCGAGCACAAACACATCGACAATGTCGCGGTAGAGACCGGCCACAGCTGCCGCCCGGTGCGGGAGGCCGTGTGCCGCCATGAGCGCCGCGCGGCTTCGTGCGCGTTTGGCCTCGCCTGGCTCCTCAATCGGCACGCCGGACACGATCGGGGTGATCGCCAGTACCGGCGCGGGAGTTACAGCCAGTGCCTGCCGGACGCCCGGCAGAGTAAGCACAGGTACTATGCTGGCAAATGGATTACTTGGCGCGATAATCACCAGCTCAGCTTGCTCAATGGCAGCGATGACGCCAGGCGCTGGTTGAGCTATCTCGCAACCCCGGTAGCAAATCTGTGAAACGCTCTCTTGTGCGTTGTAACGCACCAGGAATTGTTGATAGTGCAGCCAGTCTTTGCGAGTAAGAACATGGGTCTCTACCTCCTGTTCGGTCATGGGCAGCACGTGTGCCCGTACACCCATCGCTTCAGCGAGTCGACTGGTGATTTGGGTCAATGTCAACCCTTCGCGCAGCCAGCCTGTGCGCAGCAGGTGTGTCGCCAAATCAAGATCGCCCAGGTGAAACCAGGGTTGTTCTCCCAGGTTGCCGAGTTGCTCCATGGCACGAAAGCTGTCGCCTTTCAGCCCCCAGCCCCGTTGATCATCCTTCAGCCCGGCATGGGCGTACAGGGTGGTATCAAGGTCGGGGCAAATTCGTAAACCGTGGAGCCAGAGATCATCAGAAGTATTGACAACGCAGGTCAATTGCTTCTCCGGCGCGACCGCCGCCAGGGCTTTGCTGAAACGGCTGGCTCCGATCCCCCCACCCAAAAGCGTGATCATCTTGTGCTCCCTTACAGCCTTATAGCCAATCCGGCTTTTCGTTTGGCAGTCGGCGACCGTTAGCAATGAAAAAGCTGCGGATGATGTTGCCCCGTGCCGTTTGTTCTTGCCAGGAACCGTGAATCTGCGCCGAAAATTCCTTCACCCGTGCGGTATAGAAATTGCGCTTTTTGTATTTGCGTGTCTCCACATCGAAGATCTCTGCCACCATCTGATCTGGAGTGCGTTCCACAAACGCGCAGAATTCTTCGAGTATTGCCAGGCGTGCCTGTAGTTCCTGCTCGGTGTAATCTTTGAGGGCGAGATCCTGAAGAAACTTCTGAACCGTTTGATACTCAGTAAATTGTTTAGGTTGCTCCTGCATGTAAGTCGTCCCTTCGCTCAAGAGCGAGTACCCACACCGATCAAGCTGCAGTCAGCGTGTCAGGACCAGTGCGGATGCTCGCTGATGACCAATCCTCTCCAGCTTATTCGGGCAAGCCAAACAAGTGCGCCATTGCGCGAATTTCGGCGGCGCGCCAGGAGCTGGGACTTTGCGACTGAATCATTCCATCAGCCTCGAGCTTCGCAACGACAGCGGTATCGCGCTTGAGTGGCTCGCCCCACTTCCCGCTGAAATAGAGAGACTCAAAATCGGGGCGAGGGCGCTGGCCGCCGGCTTCTAGTGATTCAGCCGGATAGCCGACCAGTTGAATTTGTGTGGGGGTCACATGCTCCGGCATACCTAAAATCTCACGGATCTCTGCGCGTCGACCAGTAACCAGAGCTGTCCCTAACCCTTCGTCTATCGCAGCCAGGAGGGCAGAGCCTACAGCCAGACCGCATTCGAAGGAGCTTAACCATTCCGCGAAGGTCCGATTCCCAGCCATGACGTTGAAGTCGGGATTCGGCATCACGACAGACTCAATAAACTCGCTACTCCATCCATGGGTTGAGTTGAGTGCTCTGACCCTGATTAGCTCATGCAGATCGTCTCGCAGGTTGTCCCAGCCAGACATATCAACCACCCAGACGATAAAGATCGGGGCTTGCTGCACTTGTGGTTGATTGTACAGCGCATCAACCAGAGCATCTCGGATGTCGCCCGGGGTCTTGCCGCGCTCGATTACCACAGCTTTGCGGGTCAATTGGGCGTTACCGTGCTGGGACTGAAGCCGAGCCGCCTCCAGAATTGTTTGAATCTTTTCCGGTTCGACGGGTTGCCAACTCTTGAAGTACCGAATAGTCCGTCGATCACCAACTGCTTTTTTGAACTCCATTGTCGATGCCTCCTTTGGTAAACTGACACTTCTCTCCCGACCGAGGGTAGGTTCACGTCGGTTAGAGTACGGCAATGCGGCTTGATACCAGCAACTCGCCACGGCTGCACACACATCCGGTATGGACGCATTGTTACAATACTATACCGTAGACTTACTGCTGAGTCAAGGGAACAGCTTTGGGCTTTTCTTATAGTCTTCTAGTGCGCGGTTGATGAATGCATCAGCGCTGCCCAAATACCCGCTGGGGTCGAGTGCGCGGTCAATCTCACCTGGGGAGAGGAAAGCCCGTACCTGCGCATCCTCCATAGCAGCCCGGCGGAGGTCTCCTCCAGAGCCAATGACACGGTTACAGGCAGCCTGGACGATACGATACGCCTCGGGCCTTCCCACGTGTGGAGCGAGTGTCATCGTCAACGACTCGGCCATGATTAACCCATTGGTCAGTTCAAGGTTCGCTTTCATGCGCACGGGATCAACCTGCAAGCCAACGACCGCGCCCCGAGTCCCCTCTACTGCACCCGCTGTAAAGCGGAAAAGTTCTGGGATGGCAGCCCATTCCGCTTGCCATCCCCCGACGGCGCGCTCGTGCTCCTGTACCATCGAGGACAGGATCACAGGCACCACCCCAACTGCCAACCGCGCCGATGCAATCGCACTGGTTGCATCGACTGGATTGTGTTTTTGCGGCAAAGCGGAGGACCCTCCCTTACCTGGCGCGGTGCCTTCCGACGCCTCGCCGACTTCGGTTTGTGCGAGGAGCGCCACATCGCCAGCGATCTTTGCCATTGCACCGGCGACGATGCCAAGTGTTGTGGCGATCTCGGCAACGCGGTCACGCTCGGTATGCCAGGGCAAGCCTGGAGCGGGAAGCTTCAGTTCTTCGGCGAGAAGTTCTACCACCCGGAGACCGTTATCCCCGAGGGAGGCGAGCGTTCCGGCGGCGCCGCCTAATTGTACGGCTAGTGCCCGATCCCGGCGTTCACGCAGCGCCTGCACCTGGCGCGTCGCAAGCGCCAGCCACCGCGCTGCCTTCAGGCCGAAGGTAATCGGTAGTGCTTGCTGTAGGAGCGTGCGGCCAGCCATCGGCGTGTGCCGGTGCTGCTCGGCGAGAGTCGCGCACGCGTTGCACACGTCGAGCAGTCCAGCCGCGAGGAGATCGATGCCATCGCGCATCTGGAGCATCAGGGCGGTGTCAATCGCGTCCTGGCTCGTAGCGCCCCAATGGACGAACTTTTGCGCGTCGCCCTCGAGGAGCGCTGTCAGCATGCGCACGAGGGGGATGGCGGGAGTGCCAGCCATCACCGCCTCACGGTACAGGGCCGCGACATCGAAGAGCTCCTCCCTACAACTGGCTGCGATGGCGCTTGCTGCCTGCTGTGGGATGACCCCGGCGCGAGCTTCCGCGCGGGCGAGCGCGGCCTCGAATTGTAGCATGCATCGCACATGTGCCCTGGGTGAGAAGACGGCGGACATCGCCGGAGTGCTGAACAAGGCATCAATCGGCTCGCTCATACGGTGGTGCTCCGTCACAGGTTGAAAAACGCGGTCTCGCTCGTGCCCTGGAGGACGATGTCAAAGCGGTAGATGACCGCTGCGCTACCAGGTTCACGCCTGGCCAACAGTGTTGCTCGTCGCTCGTTGGGAACACATTGCAGGACCGGGTCTCCGGCATTAGTTGGCTCATCCGCGAAGTACAGACGCGTCACAAGGTGATTAAGCAGCCCGCGAGCAAACACGGTGACGCAGATGTGCGGGGCCTGCAGTCGCTCCGCATCGAAAGGGACAGGGCCGGGCTTGACCGTCTCGAACCAGTAGCTCCCGTCGTCCCCGGTGCCGGAGCGGCCAAACCCTAGGAAGGTGGGGTCGAGCGGCGCGGGCCCATGATCCGCGGTGTGGTTGTAACGGCCATGCGCGTTCGCCTGCCAGATCTCGACCATCGCGTCTGGCACGTGGGCCCCGTCGCCGTCGAAGACACCCCCCTCAATGCGTATGCGCTCGCCAACTGTTTCCGGCAGGGTCAAAACGTTACGGCACGCGCCCTCTCGCAGCAGGCAGGGCGAGAAGAATGGGCCGACCGTCTGCGAACTGGTCAAGAGAAGTGTGTTCATCGTGCTGCCTCTCCTGTCTCTAACGGCTCAAATGGCGTGGCGTGTGGCCCCCTCACAACGATGTCCCAGCGATAACCGAGCGCCCACTCCTGCTCGGTCACGTCATGGGCATAAGCGGCAATCAAACGCGCGCGCGCCGCCTCCGTTGGTACCGACTGCATAATGGGATCGAGTTGGTGAAGCGGGTCATCGGGAAAGTACATTTGCGTTACCAGGCGCGATATGGCAGAAGGGCCAAACACAGAGAAATGAATGTGGGCTGGACGCCAGGCATTCGGATGGTTCTTCCAGGGGTATGCGCCTGGACGAATGGTCAAGAATCGATAGACACCATTTTCATTCGTCAAACAGCGCCCAATGCCGAGGAAGTTCGGATCGAGTGGCCCTGGCCATTGATCCCGTTTGTGCAGGTAGCGGCCAGCGGCATTGGCCTGCCAGATCTCCAGGAGCGTGTTTGGCACTGGATTTCCATAGTCGTCAAGCACCCTGCCGGTCACAATGATGCGCTGACCGATCGCCTCGCCGCCGGTTCCGGCATTACGCGTAAGGTCGGCGTCTTCTGCTGTGATAGCGCTGATAACGGGACCCGGTCCTGTTAGTTCCGAGAGGGTCAGCGGAACGTCGATGAGCGGAAGCGTTGGGGCACGGCGTCGCGTGGATTGATACGCCTCGTACAGGTAGGGCGGGAAGACCTCCCGATCACCTCGAACGATTGCATCGATAGTAGTGTTGTTCATACTTCCTCCTGCTTGCTCACCACCGTCGAGTCAGCCTCTGCTGGCGCAGGTGATCGCTGATCGAGTTCCTTCTTTGCTGCCGAAAACGCAGCATTAGCTGCGGGAACACCCGCATACACGGCCACGTGGAGAAGCACCTCCGCGATTTCATGCGGATCGACACCGGTATTGTGGATAGCGGCGCGTAGATGCAAGGCCAGTTCTTCGCGGCCAAGCGCCGCCAGAATGGCGATAGTGACCAGGCTTTTCGTTCGCCGGTCCAGGTCCGGTCTGGCCCAGATGGAGCCCCAGGCTGACTCTGTGATGAAGCGCTGGAAGTCGGCATCGAACCCGGTTGCGCGCGCTTGCGCTTGCTCGACGTACTCACTTCCGAGCACCTCCTTGCGAACCCTCATCCCGATGTCGTAGCGTGATTCCGTCATGATCTCTGCTCCTGGTTCAATGGGAACCCCAAACTTCCTGTGCCACGCTTGCTACAAGTTCCAGTTTGCGGCGCTGATCCTCGTACGAGATGCGGTTTCCCTCCATAGTGGAGGCAAAGCCACACTGCGGACTGAGGGCGAGGCGTTCTAATGGGATAGAATGGCTGGCTTCCTCGATGCGCTGTCGCAGTTCGTCGGCAGACTCCAGGCGCGGCTTCTTGGTTGTTACCAGGCCGAGGACCACAAAGCGATCTTCAGGCACGTGCCGCAATGGTTCAAATCCTCCAGAGCGCTCATCGTCGTATTCAAGCAGGAACCGCTGAAAGCGGGTCTGGGTAAATATCCGGGAAATTGGTTCATAGTCGCCGCTGGCATAGAATTTGCTCTGATTGTTACCCCGGCAGATATGCATACCAAAAGTGATTCCGGGATGGTCGCGAATGATGGCATTGTCCATTTCAATGCAGGTGTCGATGATTTTGTCAGGGTCGTTCCCGCGCTGGCGATATCCCTCGCGCATTTGAGGGTCGAGGAGAGCAGCATATTGAGGAGCATCGATCTGAATATAAGTACATCCTAAGCGGACAAGCTCCTCCACTTCACGACGCGAGAAATCCACGATATCAGCAAGATAGGCATCGCGGGTTGGATAGGCTGATTTCGATTTCTCAGGGTCGTAGTAAGCGGCCGCCTGTTGGGCGCTAATCATGGTCACTTTCCCGGGACGCGCTTTACGCGACCGTAAATAGACCCACTCTTCCGCGCACATACTCCTGCGCCACGTGAGTCGCTCCACCACAACCGGACGCTGGAAGATAAGTTGCTCTCCCGCCTCATCTCTAAAGGGAATGGCCCAGCCACCGAACTTATCGAAGCCATCAAGTGCCTCGATGAGGTGGCCGAAGAAGGCGTAGCGTCTCATCTCTCCATCGGTAATGACGTCGATGCCGGTCTCCTCCTGGAGAGCGATGGCTTCATCCACAGCCCGATCTTCTATGGTCTTGAACTCTGCCGCGCTGAGCTGCCCAGCCGCGAGCTGCTCACGAGCTTTTACTAAATAGGTGGGTCTGAGCAAACTACCCACTACCTCGGTGCGATAGGTCATCTTCATGAACCTCCTAATAATACGGGTCTGAAAAGAAGCTGGACTATCAAAGATACAGCTTTCTTAACACGCTACAAAATTGATCGGGTTACACAATCATATCTTATTTCATAGCGCTGGAAGAAAGCAATGCCGGTACCTTCTTCATGTAATCATGTGCTTAACGTCCCAACATGCTACACAAGTCGATGGGAGATGCAAGTCCTCTGATCTCTGCGGGAAGCTACATGAGTCCTGCTCCTTTCGTTAGCCACCACGTGATGAGGACGTCGCGTAACCGATCAGGTAAGCGTTGTAGAATACCCGTTCCGAGCCTGGCGCCCCGCCCGACCAGGTAGCGTGTCTTCGGCCTTGTTGCTGTGAGCGCCTGTAAAATGACTTTTGCTACCTCCTCGACGGGTGTTCCGGTCCTACCCACACGGGAATACGCTTCGCGTACGGCTGGAGTGATCGTACTATACAAATGATCAGCCTGGGGAGGTAAATTATTGAAGATGGTGTCCGCTGCCTCATTTGATTTTTCCCAGATCGGAGTGGCAATAAAACCGGGTTCGATGATGGAGACATGGATATGCCATGGACGAAGTTCCATACGAAGGGCATCAGTGAGGGCCTCCATTGCAAACTTCGCCGCATTATATGGTCCTAAAAAAGGCATGGCAATTCTGCCGCCGAGCGATCCGATATTGATAATACGGCCCTGACCCCGGCGCAGGAGGGGGAGAAATGCCTGAGTGACCGCAATTTGTCCGATCACATTGACCTCGAGCTGCTTACGGATTTCGCTAACCGGTAGAAATTCAAGCGGGCCTGCTACAGCGATACCAGCGTTATTGATGATGCCAGCCAGCCCTGCCTCTCCCGTCTCTCCGATAGCAGTGGTTACGATGTCCACGGCAGAAGTGATCGAGGCTGCGTCGGTGATATCGAGCAAAATGGGGGTAAGCCTGGCTGAGGCCTCACGCCGCAACGCTTCGCCGTCAATCTCCCGGCGCACGCCGGCGAAAACCCGCAGCTCCAGTTTGTCTAGCTGCAAGGCACATGCCTTACCGATTCCACTGGATGCTCCGGTCACCACTATTGTTTTGGTGAGGGGAAGTCGCCTGTTTCCCATAGAAGTCACCATCTCCTATATGATGATCTACTGTCTACCGCCTGGCTGTTGCGTTGTGCGAAACGGTAAATTATCATCGGGTAATGTGCAAGTGACGGTGCAGGACCTCGATTGCTTGAGCGACTCCATCCTCCGTCCGGATACGTTCCCCTAAAGCAGTTGACCGCGCGCACATGGCTTCGTCGCAGGTTGCAGCCTGGATAGCTGCTGCTAATTGACCCACTGATAGCCGTTTCCTTGGAATGGGTCTTGGACCGGCGCCCAATTCAAAAATGCGTTGTCCCCAGAAAGGCTGATCGCCAAAAAAGGGGATAATAACGGTGGGGACACCTGCACGCATACTGGCCGCCGTAGTGCCAGAACCGCCGTGATGTACAATCGCTGCCATTTGTGGGAAAAGCCAATCGTGAGGAATAGAGTCGATCTTGAAGATAGTATCAGGCAAATCAGCGTTACTCAAGCCTCCCCAGCCTGTTAGCAAGATTCCGCGTTGTTTCGAACGTGCCAGCGCTTGCAACACCGTTTCCGTTGCCTCTTCAGGATTGCGGCTATTCATGCTGCCGAAGCCGATATAAACGGGAGGTGGGCCTGATTTCAGGAAATCCACCAGGTCAGGTGGAGGCTGCCATGCAGCATGGCGATCAAGAAACCAGTAACCCGTGACGTGATTCCTGTTGCTCCAATCGGGTGCGGGGGGGACAATACTGGGACTGTAGCAGTAAAGAAGGGTCATGCGTCCCCGCTGTATTTCACTCAGAGGCCAATTTAGCGAAAGAGATGGTAAATCCAGCACTTCTCGCCGCGCTTTATTCACTACCGGTCGCAGAAGTTGCCAGAAGATTTGCATGGACAAAACGTGGGTCAGATGGTTGTAATAGCCGCTGAAGAGGAGCGAAGCCGGCACTGCAGGAAAATAGGGGCTGCGAAAAGCGCGGGTGGGGGTCAGGGGATAGGGAGCAGCCATACTAAATGGCACTCCCAGTTTTTCAGCAATTGGGTACCCAACAGCAAGACCGATTGTTGAAAACACGATCGCATCAGCGCCCTGGCAGGCGTTCCAACAATCGAGCATATATTGCTGTATCAGTGATTGCGCTATGCGGGAAAACTGCCGGAAAAAGCGTAGTGCATTGTCGCCTGCATCAAGCCACGACTGCCCTGCTTCGTTTTCCAGAACGTCGCGGGGATCGTTTCCGACCGGAGAGCAGGCAAGCCCCCGACTGAGGATGAGTGGTTCGAATGCGGCATGCGTGACCAGTAACACGTCGTGACCAGCGGCTTGCAAACCCAGTCCCAGAGCAATGAAAGGACGCACATCCCCCTCTGAACCCAGCGTTATAAGCGCAATACGCATTTTTTTCCTCGTCGTTTCCTGTCTATCGTCCCGCCTGGGTGAAGCACACATCTTGCAGGCGGATGAGCCGCGAGAGCGGCGTTAGCAGGACGGTTAAGGCCGGCTCAACTCTCCGTCAATGTAAGCAGCCACCTCCCGCAGCGTTAAGAGTTCCTCGGCTGATTTGTCGGAGATTGTGACTGGGGAGAAGGTTTCCTCGATTTCTAAAATGGCTGTAAGGAGATCAAGTGAGTCCAGGTTCATCTCTTCTATTAACGATTTGTCCAGAGGGACCTGCTCAGCGGGAACCTTGAGTTTCACCGCGACAATAGCCTGTAGTTTTCGTTCAGTGGGAGTGCTGGCAATGCTCATCTGAGAGTCTCTTTCGATTGATAACTGTGCTGTAAGAAGGTGGACAATGTTTCGCCGGTGACGGGAGTTTTCCCACGGTAGAGCGGTGCAGGTTGGAAGCCGTACGCCTGTGCCAGGGTCAGGATATGCTCCATTTTTTCCTGGGTGATGCGACCCTGTCCGATGGAGTAGCTTTCGTAACGGCCAGCTATTGCCAGAACCATTGCCTCGCTAAAGCAGCCGTACATGATAGTAGGGGTTGGAAGCTGTGTGTAATAGGTGATATCTAGCGCGAAAGGCATTTCGGCCAGTCCACCAGAGATTGCCAGCACCTCTGGTCGTGGATCGGGTGAGTAAGATAAATTTTTAGGATAGCCAACATCGCAGACGATTGTGCCGGGCCGCAGATCTGCCTCGGACAGAATTGGCTGGCTGGCGCTGGTGGCAGCGATAATGACGCTGGCGTGTGTCGCATCCTGTACGTCCGTACAAACGTGTATCTCGGCGCTCGCGGGCATTTCGCTGCGGAGCTCCTCCAATTTTGACCTGTTGCGGGCGACGAGCAACACTTGCCGGGCACGTGGCGCCAACGCCATGGCGCATGCTCGACCGATATCGCCGCTGGCTCCGATCACAGCGACTGTTCTATCGCTTAAGTCCCAATCCAAACGGCCCAGCAGTTGATCGAGCTGCGCGATCGCCAGTGCGGCCGTTAATGAATTACCCGAAGTTATGGCGATACCAAGCTCTTCCGACTCTTTTTCACCTTGAGTACCACCGATGATAGAAGTAAAGCCGCCCAGACCCACTACCTTTGCTCCCAGGTCCTTTGCTACATTGCAGCCATCACGCATTTTTTGATAAGCCGCCAACATTTTACGAGGAGAATGGATTATTTCGGGTAAAAAATTGCAAAAAATCAAGCGACCGGATACTTGCTGCCCATCGGCCAGGGGTATTGATAGGAGGTCCTGAGAGGCATAACTGGGTGTCCACTCAAAAATCTTCTCCAGGGTGGCTCTGTACTTTGTGAGCTTTTCGTGGTTGAAATCGGGCCGGGAATGTCTAAAAATATCGCCCAGGTGCTCGTAGTTGGAAGGGTGCCCGAGCAAGGCAAAGTCGATGGAGGTGTTTTGGGTATCGCTATTCATTCCACCTCCTCGACCCATTTCTCGATAGCCTCCAGCATACTTTCAGCGTTTTCAACCATGCGCTCGCGGAGGATTGGCCCGACGATATCTTCGATTTCAGGCAAGCCGATCTCATAGGCCAGCTCAAACGTCACTCGGCTGCCCTCTCCATCGTGTATTACCTGCCAGTAACCGTCGAAACGGTCAAATACTCCCTCCAGCGACCTGAAGTGAACGATCAAGTTCTGCTTATCGTATATGCCCTCCTCTATCCAACTGAGTGGCGCGTCGTCTATGGTGATATCCCAGGCAGCCACCTTGCGATTTCCCTCTACTTCTAACAGGGTCAGGGCATTGACATTGGGCATAAATTCGGGGAAGCGTTCAATATCCTCCACGACTTTGAAAGCGATGAAGGCTGGTCGATTGAGTCGGCGCGACATAGCAATCTCGTAGGTAGTGTTGGGCATAGACTATTTCTCCTTCAACATTGAGATGAAAGCGCGGGTTACTTCCGGACCTGGCTTGGGATTGGGCAGCCCCATCTCCTTGGTAATGAGGACGCTGCGCGGGCGGAGTGGCGGAACTTCGTCGGGGTCAAAGCGCACATCGAATACGGCTGGACCGCCCTGTTCCACGGCAGTTTGCAGCGCAGAGACCAACTCACCAGGTTTTTCAATTACCTGGCCTTTGATACCGAAGGAGGCAGCAAGTTTGACAAAATCAGGGTTTTCAAAAGTAGTGGCAGCAATGCGACCTCCATAGAGGGTTTTTTGAAGATCGTAGATGATGCCGAGCCGCGAGTCGTTCATGATCAGCCAGATGATATCCAGGTGGTAATTGGCGGCGGTGGATAGTTCCATCGCGCTCATAAGAAATGCGCCGTCGCCACTGACACATACCACAGGACGATCCGGGCAGGCAAGTTTGGCTCCGATAACCCCGGCTACTGCCCAGCCCATCGGCTCATAATCATGGGCGGTCATAAAGGTACGCCGTCGTGTGGGGAGGTAACGTCCCAACCAGCGTGTCCACTTTGAGGAGTCCGAGAGAACGAGGGTATTTTCCGGTAGCCCCTGGCGAATTTCGTGAACCACTCTTTGTGGGAGTAAAGGCACCTTCTCGCTGCGCATTTCGTTGGCAGAAAATAGCGGATGTTGTTTGAGGAGGGTCGCAACTGCCGTCAAGCGCTCGCCTTGTTTACTCACTCCTAGACGGCTTAGCTTTTCTGCGAGGCATGTGAGCATTGTCGGTAGGTGCCCTACGCTTGCCGCGGAGACCGGGTAAACTTTACCAATCTCCTCTGGATCAGTATCCAGTTGGATCAACTGCCGTCCAGCTGCCAGGGCTGGATCCCAGCTCAGCGTGGAGATTTCGTTAAACGTCTGACCAACTGCCAGCACAAGGTCAGATTTTTCCTTGAGATAGTTTTCGGCAACTTTATGACCCAAGACGCCTATGCAGCCGAGGAATATGGGCGACCACTCATCCACCGCTGATTTGCAGGCCAGGTCGGTGACGACCGGAATGGAAAAGCGCTCGGCTAACGTCTGTATTTCGTAGGTGGCATCGGGCAGCAGAGCGCGTTCTCCAACCAGGATCAGTGGGTTACGAGCCTGTGCCACTCGCTGAGCGATCGCTGCCATTGCCGAGTCATCACAGGTCTTGCTCTCTAATAGGCGATATTCTGATGGGTTAAGCGGCGTGTAGTCAATTGTCTGGTGCAGGAGGTTGGCCGGAATGATCAGGTGGGCCGGGCCGGGTCGTCCCGCCTGCGCGATGCGTATGCTGTGGCGCACAAAATCGGGGAAGCGAGCAGGCTCGATGCAGGTAGCGGTATGCTTACAGGTGCCGGCATACATCGCTTCCTGGTTAGGCGTGCGAAACCAACCGGTTGATTCTTGATGGGCGCTCCTGGCATAGGCTGTTGTCTGTACTTGCCCGGTGAGTGCCAGGATGGGGACGCTGGCAACCAGGGCAACCGGTAAACCGGCCAGCAAATTGGTTGCGCCAGGGCCAAGCGTGGCTGCGCACACCCCCAGTTGCCCAGTAGCTTTTGCGTAGGCAAAAGCTGCGTAAGCAGCCGCTTGCTCGTGTTTCACCAGGATCAGGCGAATTTTGGGGTGATTAGCCAGTTGATCGTAAAGCGGAAGCAATGGTCCACCAGGTATGCCAAAGATAACAGAAACTCCCTCCCTTTCCAGGATATCTACAAGCGCTTCTGCTGCTCTTACTCGTTTAGTTGCCATGCGAGAACTCTCCCTTTAAGTAGCGCATTTTGAGATCAAGCCGTTTAAGTTTCCCATTGGGCGTAACCTGAATAGTTTTGGGGCGCAGTAGAACGACCTCGCTGAGGGGGTAGTCCGCTTCAATCAGTACCTGGCGGACGCGTTGACGCAAGGCATCCCGCTCGGGCTGGTCAGTTGCGGCTGTCTCCACCAGTACCACGACTGACTCGGTTGCTCGTTCCGGGTCCTCGTAGGCAATGGCTACCGCGTCACCATGGTGCATGCCCAGAGCCGAGGTGACCGACTGCTCCAGGTCATCTGGATAATAGTTGCGCCCGCCAACAATGAGAACTTCTTTCTTCCGGCCGGTTATATACAATCTGCCATTGGCTAAATAGCCCAGGTCGCCGGTCCATAGCCAGCCGTCTTGGAGCGCCAAATGCGTGGCCTCGGGTAGATTGTAATAGCCCTTCATTAAGCTTGGGCTGCTCACAAGAACTTCACCCACCTGGCGCTCTCCCAGTCGTCCGCCTTGCGGGTTGACGATGGCAATCTCTGTCTCTGGTATTGGCGCTCCCGTACATGCGATGCTGCGGGTCGTAACCTGAGCGTCCTGAACACTGGTAGCGCCGTTGCTTTGAACGGGTTGGGCAACCCCCTTCGTCTGCAATATTACCAGGTCGACTGCGTCAAATGCTGGTCCCTCTGCCACTGGCATGAGAGTCACAGCGACACCATTCTCTGCAAGCCCGTAGGCCGGCAACAGGCTGGTGGCGCGTAATCCTGCCGGTTGTAGTCTGGCGGTAAATTGCCGCAGGCTTTCTTGAGAGATCATTTCTGCTCCCACTAAGGCAGCACGCAGGCATCTCAGGTCATATTGCTCAACCTCAGAGTCTTTCAGAAAGCGGGCGCACAAGGCGTAGGCTGAAGTTGGCCCGCCGGTAATAGTGACTCGGAAATCGGACAAGGCCTTGATCCATAAGCTGGGGCGTACCATGAAATCCTCGGTCTGAAGCAGCGTGACGCTGATAGCGCAGTACATTGGGGTGAGCAGGAAACCAATCAAACCCATATCATGAAAGAATGGTAGCCACGACAAACCGGTGTCTTCGTGGGATTTCACCATCAGCGCAGTTGAGATGTTGCGCATCTGCGAGAGGAGAGCCGCGTTGCTGAGCTGCACAACTTTAGACTGGCTAGACGTCCCAGATGTAAACTGGAGGACTCCCAGGTCGCTTTCAGAAATGGAAGGAGCGATGTGCTGTGAGGTCGTTTGTACATCACGCCGGGTAAGCACAGTGAGCTTTTCGAGAGAGGACAGTGGCTCTATATCGGCAATATTCGCCTGCGCCTCTGGTAGAATTACTATCCTGGCATGAATCGATTGAAGGCGCTGCGCGATATTCGTCAGATAATGGCTATCAGCTTTGAGGCGGCGGATGGGCACGGTGGCGGCTGGGACTCCTCCGGCAAGCAAAATGCCGAAAAAGGCGTAGAGAAAATCTTCCGTATTGGGCAAGGCTAACACAACTGCTTCGCCTCGCCGCAAGCCAAGTTTCATGAGTAGGGCTGCCCAGTCCGTCGCTCGTTGCAGGGTCTGAGCGTAGGTACAGGTGGCAACCACCTCACCTCGCTTGAGAAAACGAGCATAGAGTAAATCTGGGTAGTGTTCTGCGTTGTGAACCAACAATTCAGGAAGAGTTCTCCACGTATTCTGACCTCCAAGTTGCAACATGTAAAGTATTGTCTCCAGTCTATCAGATTTGGTTTGTGGGTTTCTCTTAGTGGAGCTCTCTCGCCACATGTCCCCCATTTAGGTCGCTCAGGCTGGGTAAGGTCAGGGTGAATCAGTGTTCTTGAGACGACTACACCCTGGAGGAACCCGCTTGGCGTGCAGAGTAACGAGAGCGCAGCTAATCTCGTGGGGAGGTTGGAAGTTGTACATGAACTGGGATTACATTCTCCATCGGCTTTAATCTGCGGCTCTACTCATCTGAACGCTTATGGTGCCTTGAACCTGGCTATATTATAGCATACAGCCCGAGCAATGTCTGTAAGTGGCCTAAAAAGCCTAATAGTCTGTTGTTCCAGCAACACGCATGCCGGGGCCAATACCAGAATGTCCTGTTTGCTCGTAGTGGCATTGTCAATGAGGTTTTAAGACAAAATCGTATTCCACCTTGTAAAAAGGCACGGTGAGATGGTAGTGGGCAGCTTCTTCTTCTGAGTCGTAGCGTACAAAATCGACGATCAGCGAATCCTTCGTGCCAAAGACCGCATCCGAATCAAGGTACTTGTCCCCTTTGACAAACAGGTGCGTCGTCACCGGCACAAAACCTTCCGCCGTAATGAGCAGGTGGATATGAGCTGGGCGGAAAGGGTGGCGCCCCAGCGCTCGGAGCAAATGCCCGACCGGTCCATCGTCAGGGATGGCGTAGGAGACGGGTTTGATGCCCACAAAACAGTAGCGCCCTTCGCTGTCTGCGCGGAACTTGCCGCGCAAATTCATGTCGGGCTGCTCAGGGTCCTGTTGCTCGTACAAGCCGTTTTCGTCAGTCTCCCAGATATCGAGCAATGCATGAGGAATAGGTGTCCCATTCGTTGAAAGCACCCGTCCCGTTACCACGACCGGCTCACCACGACCGTCCTGGCTCATCGTGGCACCGGTTGGCAATTCCGGTGCCCCTTCCCGGTAGAATGGGCCGAAAATCGTGCTCTCGGTTGCTCCATCCGGCGAGCGATGATTGATGGCATCGACCAGCATCGTTACTCCCGTAATGTCAGAGAGCAGAATAAACTCCTGGCGCTTTTCGTCGCACATATGGCCAGTTTTTGTCAGGAACTGGATCCCCAACGCCCATTCTTCCTGGGTAAGCTCAACTTCGCGAAGGAAAGCGTGGAGGTGGGAGATGAGGCTGGCCATCACCTTCTTCAACCTGAGATCGGGTGTATGCGCCATACTGTCCAGCACATTTTGGGTAACTTGCTCCTCGGTATTGTTGCTCATAGTCTACTCTTTCCTTTTTTTCTTGCCTGCCTACAGCCAGTTAGTACCTCCCATAGTGTATGTACGCTTGACAATCTAAGTTAAAAAGTGTATACACTTCTTATAACACTTATGAAGGCTGTCGTCAATCGACACCTTACCGTGATGGGTAGTGAAACTATACCATCTTTTACTGTGGCGACCACAATCTCGTTCATCGTTCAGTGAGGTGAACTCGCGTATGCAGATCGAGTCTATTGGTGCAGCTGAAGGAAGAATAGTCATTGCCCAGGTATATGAGCATCTGCGACAGCGGATTCTCGACGGGACGATACCTCCGGGAAGTGTACTTTCCCAGGTCCGGCTCGCGCAACAATTCGGGGTAAGCCGTACCCCGCTGAGAGAAGCGCTACGCATGCTGCAAGAGGAGCGGCTTGTTCTGGCTGAGCATAACCATCGCGTACGGGTTGCTGATATCAACCTTCAAGAACTGGAATCACTGTACGCCAGTCGCATCATGCTCGAGACGCTTGCTCTTGCACTCACCATTTCTCGCCTCTCGCAGGGCGAACTTGACGCGCTTGCCCAGGTTCTTGACGACATGAACGCCGCCGGTACCCGGCATGATGCTGATGCCTGGGAACAAGGAAACAGGAGATTCCACGAACTCCTCGCGATCCACGCGGAGGAACGCATACGCGAAACGATCAAACGCTCCATCGAAGCCAGTGAGCGTTACCGTCGCATCAAGCTCCAAACAATTCCCCATGCACGGGAGGTGGCCCAGGCCGAGCATGCCGCCATTCTTGCCGCGTGCCGTGAGTGCAATAGTGACGCGGCAGTGGAACTGCTCGCACGTCACCTCGCACGCACAGCTCTAACCGTCATCGCCCAGGTGGCACCTGAATATGAGCCAACGGCGGTGCGAACGGCGCTCAGGCTCGTCACAGGAAAGCTAAACTCGGAGCGAACAAAATAAGCGGTAACGGAGAAAGGAGGAAAAGTACCACCTCATTCTATATCCCATAGATTTGTTCGTGACCACGCACCTGGTTGGAGGGAACATATTGCTGTTGTCCGAAGGAGTGTGCAACGAAAAGTCATTCATGCCGGGGAAAGCGGCTTATTTCTGTCTACTCATATGAAACTCTACTATTTGTGCTCAAAGGAGGCAAACCATGGCTCTCAATAGGACCCTTTTACAGAATGGTTGTGTCATCACAGTTGATAAGCAACTCGGTAACTTTCGGCGGGCCGATGTCCTCATCGAAGGGACAAAAATCGCTGCGGTTGGACCGGACCTCGGAGCAACCGACGCCGAGGTCATCGATGCCTCGAATATGATCGTCATGCCAGGGTTTATCGATACCCATCGTCATCTCTGGGAGGGCATTCTGCGCAACATTGGTGTAGATTACCCGCTTGAGGGTGAGATTAGCTATCTGGCGTTTGTCTTGAACGTCCTTGCGCCCGCTTACCGCCCGGAAGATGTTTACGCAGGGAACCTGATCAGCACCCTGGGCGCCATTAATGCTGGGGTAACTACGATTCTCGATTGGTCCCATATTCAGGCTTCGCCACAGCATACCGACATGGCTATTAGCGCACTGAAAGATTCGGGCATGCGGGCTGTCTTTGCCTACGGTCCGGTTTGGTATGAGGCAATGAAACCGGAACACCCCGAATGGTTCAAGCGAGCCGCCAAGCAGTATTTCTCCTCGAAAGACCAGTTGTTGACGCTGGGCCTGGCTCCTCTTGGGCCGGAATTTAGCTCTATTGACGATGTTAAGGCTTACTGGCAGCTTGCCCGCGACTGCGATGCCCACATCACGGTCCATGTTGGTGTCGGCTCCTTTGGCAAGCATGGCAAAGTGGCGGAGGCAGGCAGGGCGGGAGTGCTTGGGCCAGACACCACGTATATCCACTGCACCACACTGAATGATGAAGAAATACAAATGATCGTGGACACGGGTGGCACGGTGTCGTTGGCTTGTCCTGTTGAAATGATGATGGGGCATGGGATACCGCCTACGCAACGTTTCCTTGATCGCGGCCTTCGCCCAAGCTTGAGTGTTGATGTTGAAACCAACGTGCCCAGCGATATGTTCACCCAGATGCGCTCGGTGATTGCCTTGCAGCATGCTTTAATTTTCGACCAGAGATTGTCAGGCAAGGAGAACCTGCCGCCCTTCCTGACCGCCCGTGATGTGTTGGAGTTCGCCACCATCGAGGGCGCACGTGCCAATGGTCTGGCGGATAAAGTCGGCACTCTCACTCCCGGCAAAGAGGCCGATATTATTACGCTGCGTACAGATCAAGTCAACATTGTGCCAGTCAATGACCCCATTGGTGCGGTTGTGTGGGGAATGGACACCAGCAACGTTGACTCGGTTTTCGTTGCTGGTAAGGCGTTGAAGCGCAACGGTCAGTTGTTGAACATCGATCTGGACCGCGTTCGCAGACTCGCTGTCGAATCGCGCGATTATGTCGTGGCCAAGTCGGGATTTACTCTCCCCGCTTTTTAAGCGCAGGATGGCCGAGTTCGGTATCTTCCTCCTCGTTTGGCGAGGAGGAAGATACCGACCCTTATCGGTAGTGTCAGTGCTGAAAACATGGCCTCGTACAGAGACGAAAAGGAGAAGAACATGTTTGTCGCCATATCGGAATATCTCAAACCGCTCGAGGAAGTGACTCAGTATTCTGCTGCGCATGCTGCATGGACGATGAAACACTATGCCTCGGGTCGTTTTCTTGGTTCAGGTCGAAGAGTGCCTCCGATTGGCGGCATTATCCTCGCTCGTGGAGAGAGCCAGGAAGAGCTTCTCTCTCTCCTTGCTGAAGACCCCTTTCAGCAGAACGGTGTGGCGAAGTACGAAATCTTTGAGTTCAACCCGGGGCCACTTCCTCGTCGGTCAGCGGAATTGGAGGCTTTTCTGAGTAAGCCTCTACACGAAGAGTGAGTAGGATAACTGAAAGGAACACGGAACCATGGAACTTGGCTTGAAAGGGCGGACGGCTGTCATTATAGGTGGTAGTATGGGGATCGGCAAAGCTGCAGCCAGGAGTCTGGCTGCCGAGGGAGTGAATCTGGTATTGCTTGCCCGTGGGAAAGAGAATCTTGACAAGGCAGCCGGGGAGATCGCTCGCGAAAGTGGTGTTGAGGTGGTAGCAATCCCAACCAAC
>JBGQJX010000004.1:0-30965 GCA_041499255.1 Ktedonobacteraceae bacterium
CAGTGCTGGTGAAGGAAGTTGATATCCATCTGTGCAACGCTGCTACCGCATCTGTTTGAAAGTCATCCGTCCAACGACGCTAGCGCGTCTAGCAAAGCTCAGGACGGACGAAAGGAAGTACCTGCGGTCAGCGGCGATGAAAGGAGAGGCCAATAATGGCGACTGAAGCGTTTAAACATGGCCTGGGCGAATCGTACAAACGTAAGGAAGATGCGCGCTTTATACGTGGTCAGGGCAACTATGTCGATGATGTGCAATTGAAAGGGATGCTCTACGGCGATATTGTGCGCAGCCCCTATGCCCACGCGCTCATCAAGAGTATTGATATTAGTGCGGCAATGCAGGTCCCTGGTGTGTTAGCAGTGATTACGGGGAAAGACCTGGATGCCGCTGGACTGGCCTGGATGCCCACCCTTTCGGGTGACACCGAGGCTGTGCTCGCACTGGATCGCGTCCACTTTCAGATGCAAGAGGTTGCTTTCGTCGTTGCCACCAGTCGCTATGCCGCCGCGGACGGCGTGGCTGCTGTCGAGGTCGAATATGAACCTCTTCAAGTGGTAGTTGATCCCAAAAAGGCTCTGGCGCCTGATGCCCCGCTTTTGCGCCCGGACAAGAAGGACAAACAACCCACCAACCAGATCTACCATTGGGAGACAGGCGACCGGGCTGGCACCGATGCCGATTTTGCCGAGGCTGAAGCCAATGGCGTTGTTGTCAAGCAGGATATGTATATTCCACGCATTCACCCGGCTCCAATTGAGACATGTGGCTGTGTTGCGGACTTCAACAAAACGACCGGTAAACTGACCGTCTGGATGACGTCACAGGCGCCGCACGTGATTCGTACGCTTTTCGCTATTGTGGCTGGCCTGCCTGAGCACCGAATTCGCATTATCTCGCCCGATGTTGGTGGTGGTTTTGGCAACAAGGTACCCATTTACCCCGGCTATGTGTGCGCTGTGGTGGCTTCTCTCACCACTGGCAAGCCCGTCAAGTGGATTGAGGACCGCTCTGAGAATATCGCTAGCACTGGCTTTGCTCGTGATTATCATATCCACGCGGAGATTGCAGCTGACAAAGATGGTACCGTGAAGGCGTTAAAAGTATATACACTGGCAGACCACGGCGCATTTAATGCCGCTGCGCAACCAACCAAATTTCCCGCAGGGTTATTCCATATCTGCACGGGTTCGTATGACTTCAAACATGCCTTCGTCGAAGTGGATGCCGTCCATACGAATAAGGCGCCTGGCGGCATTGCCTATCGTTGTTCGTTCCGCGTAACCGAGGCCTCCTACCTGATCGAGCGTATGATGGATACGCTTGCCCATGACCTTGGTAAGGACCAGGCACAACTTCGCCTGCAAAACTTTATTAAACCTGAAGCATTTCCCTATCGTTCTGCCCTCGATTGGACATTCGATAGTGGAAACTATGAAGGCGCGCTGAAGCTGGCGATGAAGAACGTAGACTATGAAGGGCTGCGCCGCGAACAGGCCGAAAAGCGTGCTCGTGGCGAACTGATGGGGATTGGCATCTCTAGCTTTACAGAGATTGTTGGCGCTGGCCCTGGTAAGCACTTTGACATTGCTGGTATCGAGATGTTCGATAGCTGCGAAATTCGCGTCCATCCAACGGGCAAGATTCTCGCGCGCATTGGCGTGCAAACACAGGGCCAGGGCCATGAAACCACCTTTGCCCAGATTATTGCGGCAGAACTTGGCATGTCACCTGACGATGTGGATGTGGAGCATGGCGATACCGATACCGCACCCTATGGGCTAGGCACCTATGCCAGCCGAAGTACGCCAGTGGCTGGCGCAGCCACTGCAATGGCGGCACGTAAAGTGCGGGACAAAGCGAAGAAGATCGCCGCCTACCTCCTGGAGGTCGGTGAAGATGATCTCGAATGGGAGCCGGGGCGTTTCTTCGTCAAGGGAGCGCCTGCTAAAGGCAAAACCATCCAGGAACTGGCCTTCGCTGCCTATACAAATTGCCCTCCCTACCTGGAGCCAGGTCTGGAGGCAGTGAACTACTATGACCCGCCCAATCTGACCTATCCCTTTGGCAGCTACATCTGTGTCGTCGACATCGATAAGGGCACAGGCCAGGTGCATGTCCGTCGCTTTATGGCGGTGGATGATTGTGGCACGATTATCAATCCAATGGTGGTCGAGGGACAGATTCATGGCGGTTTGACGCAAGGGCTTGCACCGGCTTTGTATGAGGAGATAATGTTTGACGAAGATGGGAATATCCTGAACGGTAACTTCCAGGACTATCTCATCCCCACCGCGATGGAGACACCGCACTGGGAAACGGATAGAACCATTACGCCATCACCGCATCATCCTATCGGAGCCAAGGGTGTTGGCGAGTCACCGACTGTGGGTGCACCGCAAGCGATCGTCAATGCAGTTGTTGATGCTCTTGCTCACCTTGGTGTGCGTCATATTGACATTCCAATAACTCCGTGGAAAGTCTGGAATATCCTCAAGGAAAAGGGTTTGACAGCGGATTAGTTATTGTCAATCCTGGTAGGGAGGCAATGGTGCAATAAACAATTGTTCAGGGGGAACGCGTACTCTCGCAATCTCACCCCTGCTCTTGTTCGCCATTACCTCCCTATCGCCCCGTATTGCGGTTCTCTTTTTCTCGGAGGATACTATGTCAGATACACTACTGAAGCTTGCGCACCAATTGTCGGAGGCTGGCGAACCATTTGTGCTGGCAACAGTCGTGTGGTGCGAACGCCCCACTTCTGCGAAACCAGGTGCGCAGGCCCTCATCCAGGCCAATGGGAAGATAACGGGTTGGATAGGTGGCAGTTGCGCGCAACCTGTTGTATTACGCGAGGCCGCGCGCATCTTACGGGAAGGCAGCGAACCCTATCTCTTACGCTTAGGGGCGACAGATATGGGGGTCACGCGTAATGATGTGCGTGTATTCCCAATGTCATGTACCAGTGGAGGCGTATTAGATATCTATATGGAGCCACATCTTCCCCTACCTAAACTCATCTTGATCGGTGACTCACCCGTGATTGCAGCCTTAAGTCAACTAGCGTCCGTTATCGACTTCTCGATAATCCAACTGGACAATGCCGATCTCAGCCAGGTCAATATCAATGAGCAGACATGTATCCTTGTCGCTACTCATGGCCAGTATGATGAAGATGCAATTGAGCAGGCATTACGCGGTCCTGCCTGCTATGTTGGTATGGTAGGAAGCCGCAGGCGCGCAGAAGCATGTCGCGCTTACTTGCGTGACGCTGGTTTGAGTGAAGCGCAAGTAGCTCGCCTCAAGGCTCCTGCGGGACTTGATATTGGTGCGCTCACACCTGAGGAAATTGCCACCAGCATTCTGGCTGAACTCGTACAGGTTCGCCGTAGAGGTTCACCTATTATTGAAGATAGCAATCAGTTCTTGCAGGCGGTTCGACACGAAGAACAGACCGCATTTGCTGCCAATGATGTGGCTATAGATCCTGTTTGTGGTATGGAAGTGGAAATAGCGCGCGCGCGCCATATCAGCAATGTCGAGGGCCGTAACTTTTACTTTTGCTGCCCTGCCTGTAAACGTTTATTTGAAAGGAATCCACAAGAATATCTCGTGCAGCCCGAAAGATGAAACGTCGTTCCACACTTACAACTACATCCTGTGATATGATAGAAGACACAGTTTGAGTCGGGCCCTGGACATTGCGTCAATCTAGAGATTGAATGCAATGATGCTGTCGTTCTGATTGCTATCAACCGTCCAGGGCTTTACATAACTGTTCAAGCGAAATCTCACAATTATTTGTCAGTACGAAAGGGAAGGCTTTGTATGGAATTTTCTGGGACTCAGACTATCGCTGCATCTGTCGAAAAGGTATGGGCGTTTCTACTCGATGTCAATAAAGTAGCGTCCTGCGCTCCTGGCTTTCAAAGCCTCGAAGAATTGGGAGAGGAACACTGGAAGGCGGTCGTTGGCGTTGGTTTGGGCGCTGTAAAAGCCAAGTTCACTTTGGATGTGACGCGACCAGAGATGCAAGAGCCAGAACGTATGGTTGTCAAGGGACGAGGCAAAGCGCCGGGTAGTGCCGTTGAGCTGTCTGGAGATATGCAACTTTCTGCTGTTGACAATGAGCAGACGCGCATGGATTGGGAGGCCAAAGTCGTCGTAAGCGGCACAATCGCAAGTGTTGGTGCTCGTCTCCTGCAGGGCGTAGCCGAAAAATTAACCGATCAATTCTTTGATTGCCTCAAAACCAAATTACAAGCTGCAGACGCGACGGTCACTGCTGAGTAGGAAAAAGGTTTCTATGGAAACCGCTGTTGAACGCTGGGAGGCGATTCTCAATGCGCGGGCGCAACAAATGGATGCGGCCTACGCGCGTCTTGGGCGCACCAGTGCGGATTTCTGGGATCGCCGGGCAAGGCGCTTTCATAGCACAACGAAGGACGCTGTTGCCCAGGACCCCTTATTTCACAGGTTACAAAGTGTAGTTGTCTCCCAGATGAGTGTGCTGGATGTCGGAGCTGGTACAGGGCGATTTGCCCTGGCACTCGCGCCGCAGGCCCGGCATGTCACCGCCATTGAGCCGAGCGCTGCGATGTTGGGCTACCTGCGCCAGGATGCTATTGAACAGCATCTCTCGAATATCACCTTGATTCAATCAACGTGGCAGGATGCTCCTGAGAATCTTGCAGCGGATATCGTTATTTGTAGCCATGTGCTCTATCCAATTTTCGCAATTGAACCCTTTCTGGCGAAACTCTATGCAGCAACACGTCATAGCTGCTATATTTATATGCGCGCTACCTCTATTGATGCTTTAACGGGCCATCTCTGGAAACATTACCATGGAGATGAGCGGTGTCTTCCTCCTGGCTATATTCATGCTCTTGATATGTTATATGAGATGGGGATATACGCAGATGTAGAAGTTGTCAAACTCCCGGTGATCCTCAGATATCCTTCTCTTGATGTTGCAGTAGATGAAGTGTCAGAGCAACTTATTCTGCCCGGTGATGAAAAGACGCGAACTGAGCTACGACAATTACTACAGGGGTGGTTGGTTGAGCGTGATGGAATGCTGGTCCCACCGGTTGGAGAAATGATCGGAGCTATTATCTCTGTGCAAAAATAAGAACGTCCATTCGTTGCATCCTTGTACATGAATCGGCTTTCAGGAAGGGTGCAATGAATGGACGTTCGCAATTATACTATGGCTTTGTCAAGATTCTTAAAAAATGTTCCGAGCGAGTTCTTTGTAATACCCTCTCCAAGCGGGTTATTGGCAATAGCAACAGGGCCCTCAAGTTCAGCCGTGGCATTATAGGTTAACAAGGCTCCTCCATCGACTTCGTCACTAATACTGATGTGACTGGTCGCATTGATAGAACCGCCTCTCCCCTTGCGTTGGACTTCGAGTACCAGCATCGATGGCTCTTGCCGCTGCGCGATGCGAATGGTTGCAGCATAAGGGCCCTTCAATCCGGGTAAAGGGGTTGTTATATTTGCCGTGATACTCTCTGCATCGAGATACTCAACCGAATGGCAACCAGGGATGCATTCTTTTAACACATTGGGGTTTAGAATGCCTTGGAAGACTTGATTGCTAGAGGCTTTGAATTTGTGTGAACCGTTTAGCTTCATATATACCCTTCCTCCTCGTCGTAACTAACGTGTATTTATGTCGTTCTCATGGGAACTTCATGATCCATGGATATCTGAGTGAAAAGCCTTGTCCATGGCGGTATTATTGTAGAGGTATCCACTTTGAATATCAAGTAACTGGTACTCTTTGGCTAATAGTGACCTTCCTTCTTATGAAGGAGCTTTGATACACAAGCTACCTGATTTTACCCAAATGTGCTATTTTGAGCGTGGGTTGTAGTGAGGTATGCTATACTGTTTCTTGGTATTTCGCCTTATTTCATGACCTTCGATAAAGTGTAGAAAATATGTTTAGAGGTAGATGATGCGCTGGCAAGATGATAATGATGAGAAGAAGCGGCAACAATGGCATTCTCGCGTTGCGCGAGAACGATTAGATCTTTCGGCTTCAGTTGAAGAGGCATTGATCGACGAAACTGTCCGGGAAGACTTGGAAGAGGAAGAGTTTGATGACTTTGTACCTGATGCGAAAAAAGCCACGCTCATTCCTCCGCGCCTGAGCCTTCAATCCAAACCATTGCCTGCCGTTCATACACTGCCAAAAGCGCGCACTGATCAGCTTCCTAGCACGACAAAAGAAGGTGCGGTTTCCCCAGCAACTGAGTTTCCAAAGACAGCACAGAAAAAGCGGCGTTCTTCTTTGCGCTCTACAAAGGTACACTTGCAGGTTGTTCCCAAGCCCCAGGTAGTTGAAAGTGCTGCTAGCGTTGTCTTACTTCGTTCTGATTCAGCCATGAATCCCGGTTTGCCAACGTTAGAGAGCTTTGATGGGCGCCTCGCATATCCTTTTCGCGAATTTAGCATAGCAACATCAGGCACAGCCAACATTGAAAGGGGTCAATCCGAGGTGATGATTGCCAATGCTCATATTACACTGGCGAGCGTTGTGATCGTGGTGCTCACGGCTGATCCAGGTCCAGTGGTTGTACAGTACGTTACACTCCAGCCAGAGGCAGGTTTTACCGTCCATTTGAGTGCGCCAGCGCAGAATCCGACCACTTTTAACTATCGAATTTGTTAGGATTGCGTGCTTCTCCGCGCTCTCCAATTCCGCTCTTGTTAGAGCTCTCCCTCGGCCTCCCATTGCAGCCGTTTGAAAAAATCGGCCATGTACCTGTACCGCTCCATTGCCAACTCACGTCCCGTTGTTGTCGTCATACGTGCAGGTAAATCCTGGAAGAGTAACTGAAACTCAATACTCGGTGAGTAATCCGCATGTCTTCGAAGACGCCTTACGATGAGAGGATCAACGGGTTCGACGATATCGCTGGGTACAGGTGAATAGATCTTTTGATTATAGCGACCCGTGATACAGTAGAGACGGCCAATACCAATAGCACCCAGACAATCGATTTTATCGGCATCATAGAGAATTCGTCCCTCCAATGATTGTGGAATCGTTGCGCCAGTCATGCGATGATCGCGAATTGCTTGTTGTACCTCTGGAATAGCGTGCTGTGGGAATGGAGTATTGGAGAGCGCGTCAGCCGCCATCTCAGCGCCAATCAGAGCATGATCCCCACCATGACGGCGTTCTCGTTCCTGTCCGATATCATGGAAAGCGACGGCTGCCCAAATTGTGGGGAGATCGCCTCCTTCGCGTTTTTGTATAGTTTCCGCGATTACTATTACACGAACAAGGTGATCGTAATCGTGAGCGGCATCCTCGGCCCCTTCACGAAGCATCATTTCTTTGGTGCATTCAAGGAGCCAATTGCGAAGCTCTATCACTATCGACTGTTTCTCTTTCTAGGGGTGATGAAGGTAGACTGATAATGAAGCGGCTGCCTTGACCTGGGATACCATTGCTTTCAGCGCGGATAGTGCCGCCGTGCATCCGAATAAGTTCCGCGACGATATAGAGTCCGAGACCTATCCCTCTTGTTTTTTGCCCATCAATATTGGACCCTCGATAGAATCGTTCAAAGAGCCGTGGCAGCGCATCTCTAGGGATTCCAATACCGGCATCTTCCACGCATACTTCGATAATTCGTTTTCCGTCGCCTTCTATGCTCTCATGTTGGCAGAAAGAGACGGTAATAGGTCCGCCGAATGGGCTATACTTAATTGCATTCTGTAACAAGTTGGCAAAAACCTGTTTTAGTCGTGCCTCGTCTCCAATGACAATATAAGGATGTTCGCCAGGCGCTATTTGACAACTAATCTGGTGCAACGCTGATGTTGCGCGGTGGGCTGCTACCACATGTTCTGCAATCTCTACTAGATCGATTGGTTCTGATTTGATGATCAGTTGCTTACGATTGATCTGTGTTACCTCTAAGAAAGTATTGACAATGTTTGTCAACTGGTGTGCCTGTTCTTCGATAGCGGTGAGATTATCATTAACTCTTTGTATAGTTTGCGGTTCAGTTCCTTTCCGCAATGCACGTAAACCAACCTGGCTATGAGTGAGAATAACCGTAAGTGGAGAACGGAACTCGTGAGCAGTAATGGCCAGAAACTCGTCTTTAAGTGCGTTTGCTTCGCGCATCGCAGCCTCGCTAGTGCGAGCCTTTACTGCCTCTTCTTGCCAGCGAGCCTGCTCAATTGCCAAACCGGCAAGCTGTGCAATACCTTCAATGACTGCCATATCCCAGATTGAAAATTCTCGAGGTTGGTATTGCCGTTCCTCTTTCTCGGGTGCAGTACTCGTATTGGATGAGCGATCGACTATGATGAGACCCAATATGCGATGATTAAGGGTAATAGGGACGGCAAGCACCATCGTCGGGTTGAATGGGTAGGGCTGATTACTATACGACTCAGTCTCGATAACAGTGGCATGCCCTTCCAGTACCTGGTTGCGGAATCCCTGGTACTCGTTTTCACCTGGTGAAAGCCAGAGGCTCTGTTCAAACAGCCACTTTTGCTCTGACTCATTATTGGCAAAGCCACTGGATAAGAGGAACGTAAATGCCTGATCATTTTGATCGAACAGGTGTACGGTGCCGCGTTCACAGTTGAGTGTGGAGAGCGCCATACCAAGGATTCTCTGGAGGATGTCTTTGATTTCTGTGATACCGGAAACAGCTTCTGCCACATTGAGCATTGTTTCTAGCGCCTTGCGTATCCGCTGTTCAGCACGAGCCTGCTCCGTTACATCACGGAATGCGCTGACGAGGCCTATCTGTCGCTGTGAATCATCCAGCATGTGGGTGACGCTTACCTCAATCACCCGCTCAACGCCGTCCCCACGAACAGTGACGAAGCGTTCACCACGAATATGCTCGCCTTTTAATGCGCGACTTAGAGGAAATTCTTCCTCCGAAAGTGGTTGTCCGTGCAGTGTGTGCGTTGGGTAGCGATGAAGAAACGCCCTTAAGTTATCGGTGGTATTTATTGGTATCCCTAAAAATTGAGAGGCAGCGTTGTTGCGCACAAGTACCTCTCCATTCTGATTGAGTACGGTGATGCCTTCGGTCATTGCCTGGAAGACAGCATCGAGAGTATTTGCACGCTCGGTTGCCAGGGCAGCAGCTGTGTGAACATCGGATAGAAGTCGATCTTTTTCAACTGCCAGCGCGCATTGGGCAGCGATATCTTGTGCAAAAGCAAATTGCCCTTTACCTGGGTGATAACCGGGGTTTTGAAAATTGACAAAGGCAAAACCAATACACTGAGATGTTTGTGGTGGTGAATGTGTTCTAGGCGTAGAAGATTTTGCATGATCACTGCCAGCCATGAGAGGAACAATCAATACACCACTAAAACCCAGTTTGCGAAATACTTGTTGTTCTCTTTCACCGGCCTGTTTTGCAGTGACATAAAGAGGCGAGCCAGCCAATGCAGCCTGGTAAATATGGGGCAGGTCTCTCAGCGCGAACGCTGTCTCGACTGAATCAGTCAGGTGAGGATGTTCCTGCCCAACGATATCAGTCAGGCGCAACATATCAGCCTCTAAGAGGACGATCTCGCCACCATCCGCATTGAGACCACGTACCAGGTGATGTGTCGCGATTTTTAATACAGCTGTGAGATTTTCTTCTGAATTGACAGTTAATGCGACCTGATAAATTGCTTGCGCGCGTTCAATTAAACGCTCGGCGCGAGTCCGTTCTGCCTGGGCCTGCTGATAGAGCCTGGCATTGTCTATGGCAAGGGCAGCCTGTTGTCCAATTGCACTGGCAAGTTGTTGCTGCTCCGGGGAGAATGTGCGGATCAGCGACGGGTCATCCAGTGACAGCATGCCTAAAATACGATCTTCGCGTTTCAGGGCAACAAGCAGTATTGAACCGGCAAGGAATATATCTGCAACGTGTCGCACTTTCGGATGGTCATGGAGATCGTTGATAACGAGTATGCCCTTTTCTTGCAGGAGGTGGAAAATATCCGGATCGTGGAAGCGCACGGAACCCCGCTGCCAGAGATGGTCGCCGCCTGAGATTTTCTCGCGATCAATACGTTGCGAGGAGAGATAGTATGCTGCTGGTCGAAAAACATCCTGGGTATCATCTCGTAGCCAGACGGAGCAACGCTCAACTTCACACACCTCGGTGGTACGCTTTGTCAGTACCTTAAAGATGTTATTCAGATCGAGTGAAGATGCTAATAGCTCTGCTAATTCTCGCAAAATCTCACTTTCGCGTAAAGCAGTGACCAGCCGTTGATGTTCCTGCTCATTGGTGAATGAAGGGCGTTCACCTGACATGCTCTCTTCCTCTTCAACAGTTAAGATGGTTAGCGCAATTGATACGCTGTGACATAATGCTCACTACAGGGACAAGCGTTCATGCTGTGCTTTATGTGTAAGGGGTATGCGTTTGATTATGTCAAAGTGTAACAGATGGGTCAATATAGCGTCAAGCAAAGTAGGGCATTTAGACTTGACATATGTCCCGTAATGAGGAAAATAGAAGAAATTGTAGAAGGATTGTGAATTCTATGAGGAGCGGCGCAATGGTTTTAAGTATCGGCATTAATAGTGTAGGAATGACGGAATGAATTCACAGCCACCTCAAAAGTCATTTGCAGCGCTGTTGTGGGATGTTTTACGCTTGAGTTTCAAAACTCTCTGGGAAAACCGCGCCAATCCCGCACGTCCGTTAGTAGAGCGCCAGCAAGCTTTGAATGTGCTGGGCTTGCCGCCAAATGCAACTCCACAGCAGATAAAACGTCGTTATAGAACCCTTGCCAAGCGCCACCACCCTGATCGAGGGGGAGACCAGCAACAAATGAAACGCATCGTCGCTGCTTACGAGCTCTTAATGAAGGACCAGGCAAAGCAATAAACATCCTATGGCAACTGTGCGCCGCAATTATTGCAGAAGCGCTTGCCTGGACGAGCGCGTGCGCCACATTGATCACAGAATACCGCTTCTTGCTGCTCTCTTTGTTGCGGTGGCGCTGCTGTGCTTTGCACATGAGGCTGTGGGGGCGTATATGAAGGCGAGGAGGGGGCAGGCTGTTGAGGCTGAGCAGTTGGTGCCGGCTGACTCGTCTCAGTCGGAGATGAAGCAGGGGTAAACTGTTTTTGTCCTGGCCCAGGTTCTTGTGCAGTCTGAATGGTATCCTGGATAGTCTTCGCCGCTTTGATAGCCATACTACCGATAGTGCCCGCGATTTTCAAACCTTTGGCGATATCATCCATATCCTTCTTCATACGGTGAGTGGGTGGCAGGACGGTAGAATCTGAGACCTTGTTAAAGAAGTTGGGACCAAACTGCATACCTTCGCCATTCCAGGCCACTTGCCCATCTTCGATCGCTCCATCGTCAAAACGAAACGAAACAGCATTTCCCTGGGCGCTATACGTACCTTCACGTCGTACTTCCGGAGCGTTCACTGCAACCTGTTGCCCACTCATAAGCGATTGAGCTGCGTTAGCGATACGGCTGCGTTCCTGTATGATCAGGACGAAACGCCCGCTTGGTAGGAGTGTGAGACGATCGATGCGTGAGGTAAAATAGTCGAGTCCTACCCCAGAACGATGCAGGTACTCATACTGGCCGGTAATAGGTTTTGTCATAGGTAGTTTCCCTCTCAAGGGACATTGCAGTCTCTGATTCTGACTCGATAGTAGCACATTATATCACACCGAAATAGGGCGGAGAAGAAATCTTTTTTGGCTTTTTATTTATCAATATTCATACGTTCTAGCCAAAATTTTGTTGTATATGAACTGGTTAACAGGGGAAAATGAGTTTTCTTATGATTAGAACATTTGGTCAAATTTCCTCTTGACTTTTGTAAATGAAGGCTGTATGCTGGTGTAACAATATATGCATTCAAAGTGAGGTAGCAGGCCAGATGTCACGTTCCGCCAAAATCATCTCAACTGTACAAAATGATCATGTTGCTGGGCAAGAACAGTTATCGCTTTTCGCATCAAGAAAAACAGAAGAGCAAAAAGAAGCATCCAGGAAAGAGTCTATACCGACCAGGATAGAGGCAAAGTCGATGGCAAGAACAAAAAAGAGTTCGACGTACAGTGCTTCAGACATCCAGGTATTAGAAGGCATTGCGGCGATACGCCATCGTCCAGGAATGTACATAGGCTCAACTTCAACATCTGGCCTGCTTCACCTTATTTGGGAAGCCCTTGATAACGCCGTGGATGAAGCGGTGGCCGGTTTCGGTAAGCATATCTGGATGCGTATTGATCGTGAAGGCTGGGTAACCGTTAAGGACGAGGCTCGTGGAATGCCCTTTGATCCTATGCTCTACCAGGGAAAATACCTGCCTGCCGCGACCGTGATATTGACCGTTCCTCACTCGGGTGGAAAGTTTGCTGAGGGGGTATACAAGACGGCTGGAGGCTTGCACGGCGTAGGTGCTACCGTTATAAACGCGCTGTCTGAAAAGTTGGAATTGACGATTTGGAAAGACGGCCAGAAATTTACCCAGATTTTCAGCCGTGGGGTTGCAATCCCACATCAAATTACTGCTTGTGACCCAAAGTTGCACGGCACACAGTTACACTGGTTATATGATCGTTCAATCTTTGACGATGAAGCTTACTATCCACTCGAAGCCATTGAGAGCCGTCTCAAGGCGGCAGCTTTTCTGAATCGCGGTGTTACCTTTCATCTGGATGCCTGGGATGACGCCGAAAACAAACAGGTTAACCGCACATTCTATTCTCGTGATGGTCTATCTGATTACGTGCGAGAACTCTCTATTAGTACCAGCGCTCCCCTATTCAAACATGTGATTGGCATAACCAAAGAAAAGGACGGAGTACAGGTAGAGGTCGCATTGCAGCCGACGACAGGCTATAAGACGACTATTTATAGTTTTGCCAATGCAGTGCGCACGCGAGATGGAGGCGTTCATGAAACAGGTTTTAAGGCAGCTGTAACAAAGGGAGTCCATGATTATGCGCTCAAATGGAAGATTATCAAAAATCGTGAAGAAGATGGTTTCCGGCCGGAAGTTATCCAGCAGGGGCTAAATGCAGTTATCTCGGTCAAGTTGACCAATCCCCAATTCCAGGGGCAGACCAAAGATCGCCTCAATAATGCCTCTGTTGAAGGTATCGTGCGTTCGATTGTCGATGAGGGCTTGAAGGACTGGTTTGAGAGCAATCCAGGCCCCGGAAAAGATTGGATCAAAAAGATACAGCAGATGCAGAAGGCCCGCAATGAGGCACAACTGGTCGAAGAGCTGGCGCGAAGTGGCAATAAGAAAAGTGGCGAGTTAATCGATACAACACTCTCTAAAAAATTTCTGCGTTGTAACACCAATGATCCTGAGCGAGCCGAACTTTTCATCGTGGAGGGGGACTCTGCCGGTGGCAGTGCTGGTCAGGGTCGCTTTTCTGAGTTTCAAGCTATCCTCAAGCTCAAGGGGAAACCACTCAATGTCGCTAAGGCTGACCTGCGACGTATTGTTGAAAATGAAGAGATCCGCACCATCATCAATGTTTTGGGTACTGGAACGCGCGATTCTTTTGACATCAGTCGCTTGAAGTTTCACCGGATCATTATTGCCACTGATGCCGACGTAGACGGCTTGCACATTCAATGCCTGCTGCTCACGCTCTTTTACCAGGAATTTAGTGACCTCATCGAGCAAGGTCACGTGTATATTGCCTGTCCTCCACTGTACTCGGTTAAATATAAGGGCAAGACGCTCTGGTTGTTGGATGACGAGGCTCGCCTTCAATTTATGAAAACTCGCGCAGATGCTCAGGGGCTGGAATTCAAGCGCTTCAAAGGTCTGGGTGAAATGAATCCAAAAGAATTGCGTGATACAACCTTCGACCCGGCGCGGCGCACGCTGAAACGCGTCTCCATGGAGGATGGAGTACTGGCAGCTCGGCTGGTCAAGGAATTGATGGAAGATGAAAATGCTGAAGCCCGGCGTGTCTTCCTGGCTGAGCACTCTCGTAAGATAAAAGAATTGGATGTGTAAACAATGGCTCGGGGAACAGAAAATACTCCTTCAATTGAAACAGGAGCAATCCGCGAAGAGGATTTCTCTGTGATCATGGCTCAGGCTTTTGCTACCTATGGCCTCTCTGTTGTGACCGATCGCGCCCTTCCAGATGCGCGGGATGGTTTAAAACCTGTACAGAGGCGCATCCTGGCTGGGATGCGAGAGGCTCGATATCTCTCTAGCCGTTCGACAGTAAAAAGCGCGGAGGTGGTGGGACTGATCCTGGGCAACTATCATCCGCATGGAGACACCTCCGTCTATGACGCAGCGGTTCGTATGGCTCAACCTTTTACATTGCGCTATCCCTTAATCGAGGGGCAGGGAAACATGGGCAGCGAGGATGGCGATGCGCCTGCTGCTTACCGCTATACGGAGATGCGTCTCTCACCCCTGGCTGAGGCGTTGATGGCTGATATGGAGCGTGAGACTGTTCCCCTGCACCCAACGTATAAGCAGGATCCAAAAGTGTTAGAGCCTGATTACCTACCTGGCCGCATCCCACCTATTGTCAACCCATCAAGTGGAATAGCGGTAGGGCTATCAACCAACATACCACCACATAATCTCAGCGAAGTAATGCGCGCCTGTATTGCCCTGCTCGATCAACCAAAGATGAGCATTGAACAGCTTATGACATTTATACCGGGGCCGGATTTTTGCCAGGGAGGGAGCATTATAGGGGTTGATGGCATTAAGGACTACTTTGCCACTGGCAAAGGACGTATCATCGTGCGCGCGGAGGTGCGGCTGGAGGATACTCCCCGCAGTCGCTCGCTGATTGTTACCCAGATTCCTCCAATTGGCAGAGATAAGATCAAAGCCTCCATTGTTAAAGCAATTAACGCGCGTAAGCTGGAGGGGCTTTTGCCGGATGTACGCGACGAAAGCGATACGGAGAAGGGCATGCGCATTGTCCTGGAACTACGGAAAGATGCAGATGCTGCGCAGACGCTATCGCAACTCTTCGCCGAGACGGATTTACAGATCGCTCTTTCTTTTCAGATGGTGTTTCTCTTTGGTGAACCAATGCAAGCTGCCAGGCAGCCCAAGCATGTTGGGATGGTCGAACTACTCAACTACTGGAATGCTCACCAGATGGATGTGCTTACCCGCCGAACGCAGTTTGACCTGCGCAAGGCCCAGGAGCGGTTGCATGTTGTTGAGGGGTTGATTATTGGCTCTGCCCATGCAGATAAGATTGTCAAGATATTCCAGCAGGCTGAAGACCGGGCAGTTGCCCGTCAGGTGATCGAAAAGACGTATAAACTCACGCCCATCCAATCGGAAGTCATTGCCTCGATGACCCTGGCGCAGGTGACAAGGCTTGATGCAAGTAAATATATCAAAGAAAAAGAGGAGTTGCAGGTGCGTATCGCTGAATTACAACTTCTTCTCTCTGATCGCAACGCCATGCTCCAACTCTTAAAGAAAGAAATGCAGCAACTCATCAGGCAGTTTGGTGACGAGCGGCGCACAGTTATTGATGTAGAGGGACAGATCCATGCGCCCATTATGGAAGTGGCGAGCCTGCACGAGCGAGAACCACTTACCATTGCCTATACGCGTGCTGGCGCTTTGAAAGCTCTTCCTGCAGATACGTTTGTACCCAGGGGGAAAAACGGTACAGCCGTTTATACGCCTGTGCGTGGAGATGAGCAGTTGCGCCAGGTCATTGGGGCTACTTCACAAGATTACGTCCTGTGTGTCTCGTCAAGTGGACGCGTATTCCAGATTGCGGCTCATCGTATTCCAGCAGGGAATCGTTCAGCTAAAGGTGAGCCTGTTCGCCGGTTGTTGGAGTTAGCTCCTGGTGAAGAAATAGTGACGGTGCTTTCTGTAGAATCCTACGAAGAGGATCGTTACCTGGTCACCTTCAGCAAATTGGGGAAAATCAAGAAGTCGCCGCTGAGCGAATATAAAACGGCGGACGTTGACGGCTTACAGGATATGAAACTGGCCGATGGTGATGCGGTTGTTGCCGCACTTCTCTCTCGAGGGCAGGGTGAATATTTTGTGACGACAAATAGTGCGCAAACGCTGCGTTTCAATGATGAGGCTTTGCGCGTCCAGGGGCGCGTAGGTCAGGGTGTAGCAGCCATCGCACTTGGACCAAATGCGCTGGTTGTGAGCGCTTCCTACCTGGATAGTGAGTTTGTAGCCAGTACTGGCAATTTCCTGAGCCTGCTGGTGGTTACAGAGAGCGGGCTGGGTAAGAAAGTGCCATTGAGCCAGTTCCCTCCTAAAGGACGAGCAACAGCCGGTGTTGTGACAACAGAACTTACTGAAAAGGACCGTGTGTTGCTCACGATGATTATTAACGAGCAAGACCACCTGCTGCTCACCTGGAGAAATGAAGAAGGAGAGCAGGTCACAGCAATAAAGGCTACAGACTTGAAGGCTTTTACGCGAGCAAGAAAAGGGGTCATGTTGGTGAAGGGCCGTATGATGGGCGTTGTGCGGTTGTAGAGGAGGGTTAATCCTTTGTTTTGAGGAATGTGGCAGCCAGGTATATCAGCCCGACAGCAAGCAGGCCAAAACCAGGCAGCCAGAGTGAAAGCATAAAGGGAATAAAATTGGCAGGTGTCAGACCTGCTGCCAGGAGGTACTCGAGAACGCCCACGATGATTACCAGTAAACCGGGAGTCACAGCTCCAGCTTTCACATAATCTCGCCGAGCCATCAATGCAATGCCCAGGAGTGCAAATCCGATGGCGAGAATGTAGGAAGAAAGAATCTGATTTCCAGGAATAATATGCTTGAACGCCAGGTAGACCGCGATGCCCAGGAAAGTGACAAGAAAACTGGCTGACACCAGACGAAATGGGTTAATCACCGCCCCGAAGAGCATTCCTATGCCAAGCAACAACACACCAACCGGGTAATCCCTTGTGCTCGGATGGAGCAACCAGGCCAATAGGAGAAATATAGCTCCGAGCAGGAGTAGCACATATGCTTGTAGCCGATCTTTGGAAGAATTCTTCGAGTGCATAGACAATCTATATGACATAAGTGAACTCCTTGTGCTTTGATTTCCGCATTATTATACACGAATGGGATGTTCAGCATTTGCCTTTAAAATATATGGGGTCAAAGCCACCAGAAAGCGACGATGGCTTTGACCCTAAATGAGAATGCTAAAAGTAGGTAACGGCTTTAAGGGGCGGTTGGCCCATCATGCATAACTTCTTCAACTGTGCTCTTCGCAGTTTCTGCCGGTTGTTCTGTGCGTACGACCTCGATTGAGCACTGAGCAATCAAGGCGCCAATAGCGCCAATTGCTGCAAGTGTCGGAGCCAGGACTACGCCAACCAGCCCGACACTTAATGGGAACTCGACAATGGTACGCCCTTCTTGTTTGATGATGATGCGTCGTACGTTACCTTCATGTATCAACTCCTTCACTTTTGAAAGTAGTTGTTCGCCCATAACCTGTAGTTCCTCGAATCCCTGCTTCTGTTCCACGTTTGGCTCTGTCTGTGTCATGTTACTTCTTCTCCTTTTGTCTCTATATCTCTTTTTTTCGAACCACGAGCCATGTAAATATTGACGTCCTGGTCGCATATTAGCCAATCAAGCATGGCGCGTGCTATTAATATTTGTAGCCTCTACTGCTCTTTTTGACTACAATATGTATACGAATTGGAAGATGATAGGTTAGATGAAACCTTGCTATTTCTACTGAAACAACTGAAACAACTGAAACACTTGAAACACTTGAAACACTTGAAACAGTGAGCCACCACGACTCAAACTTGATTCCTTTGAAGGTACGCTGAAGGAAGAAATATGGCTTCACTGGAAACAATAATGCAAGCACATATGGTAGTGCAAGTAAAGAGACGTTTGGTGTGCTTAAAAGAAGGAGATTGATATGATTGACAAGGCAGCATGGTGGTATGTTGACGGACGTTGGGTGCATCCTCACGAAGCCACGATATCGATCAATGATGTCGCGGTGTTACGTGGTTATAGCGCCTTTGAGGCTTTGCGCACCTATGATCAGCATCCATTTCACCTGGATGAGCACCTTACCCGTCTCTACCGATCGGCTGAATTGATTGAACTTGAAATACCCTGGTCACGTGAGTATGTAGCAACTATCATCAATGATGTAATTAGACGGAATATTTATAAGCACGGTGCCATCCGTATACTTGTTACTGGAGGGGAGAGCGAAGATAGCATCTTGCCCATAGGGAAGCCATTGCTTGCTGTATTAATTTCTCAGTTACCGGAACGGGATATGCAGCGTTTCGCCCAGGGATATAAGCTCATAACTACAGCTTTTCAACGGACAGCGCCGGAAGCAAAGACCACCAATTATCTTGTAGCTATTCGAGCCTTAAAAGAGGCTGCGCGCCGAAACGCCACGGACGCTCTCTTTGTCAACAAGCAGGACCATGTGCTTGAAGCCACACGGAGTAACTTTTTCATTTTTCGAGGGGATACATTGGTGACACCTGGCAAAGGTATTTTGATGGGGATCACGCGCAATGTTGTCCTGAAACTGGCAGTGGGACGTTTTCATATTGAGGAGCGACCCATTTTGTTGGAGGAATTAGCCCAGGCCGACGAGGCATTTATCACCTCGTCCTCCAAAGAAATTATGCCGGTTGTGCAGATAGACGATGTAACGATTGGAAAAGGTGAATCCGGTCCGCGCACTTATGAATTGGAACAGCGGTTTATAGCTCTGGTTGAACGTGGGGATTTTTAATGCTTTATCAATGCTACGGAGGCAGCTTGCAATGTATGCCTCCGTAGCTTTGACTATCAACCGACTGAAGATGTTGTTGCTATTGCTGCTTCTGCGACTGAGGCAAAGGCATCTTCAAAAATGTCCAGTCCTTCCTGTAGTTGATCGTCAGTAATGCAGAGTGGAACCAGGACGCGCAGAACATTATCGTACATACCTGCCTTAATGAGCACCAGTCCGCGCTTGTGTGCCGCCGCCAGCACATCGCTTGCGGCGTGGGAGTCTGGCTCTTTTGTTGTGCGGTCTTTCACAAGTTCCATCGCAACCATACCGCCAAGGCCGCGTACATCACCTACCAGCGAGTATTTTTCTTGTAGCTTCAAGAAGCGTTCTGTGACGGCTCGACCTATCTCGCGTGAACGTGCTGCATAGTCTTCTTGCTCATATAGGTCAAGTACTGCTAATGCTGCTGCGCAGGCAACGGGATTTCCACTATAAGTTCCACCAAGCGTTCCAGGAGGTGGAGCATCCATTATGTCGGCGCGCCCAACAACACCGCTGATTGGCATGCCAGCTCCCATGGATTTAGCGATAATCATCAGATCGGGTTCTACCTGGTCATGTTGTACCGCGAACATTTCTCCTGTACGGCAAAATCCTGACTGAATCTCGTCGGCAATAAAGAGAATATCATGTTTTTCACAAATAGCCTTGATTGCTCGTAGGAAGCCTGGAGGGGCTACCATAAATCCGCCCTCCCCCTGGACTGGTTCGATGACAATGGCCGCTACCTGGTCTGGTGCTACTTCACCGATAAACTTACGCTCTAGCTCCTGGATGCAGAAAGCAGAAGCATCCTGCGGTGACATATTCATGCGATAGGGGTAGGGAAATGGTGTTCTGAAGACCTCTGATGCGAAGGGGCCGAAGCGATGCTTATAGGGCTTGACTTTGGAGGTCATAGTCATGGTCATCAAGGTACGACCATGATAACCATTGTCGAATGTAATGATAGCAGGGCGCCCGGTCGTGTAACGAGCAATTTTGACAGCGTTTTCAACAGCCTCAGCGCCGCTGTTGAAGAAGATCGCCTTCTTTGCGAAATTGCCAGGAGCCAGCTTCACTATGCGCTCAGCAAGGGCAACGTATGGTTCATACATCATGACGCTGAAGCACGTATGCGTGAATTTCGCAGCTTGCTCTGCAATGGCTTTCGTTACTTCTGGGCGAGCATGCCCAATATTCATGGCTCCAATGCCGCCAGCAAAGTCGATGTAGCGGTTACCATCGACATCTTCGATAATAGCGCCATCTGCTCTGGCTGCAAATACATTCATCGTCGATACAACACCGCGCGCCACAAACTCATTGCGCCGTGCCAGCAATTCACGCGATTTCGCTCCGGGAATGTCAAGGTGAGGAATATGTTCGGACATAGATAGCCTCCTGGTTGGGAAAATGGTAGATCATAAAATGTCTGTCAACTCTGACAATCTTTCATACTCAATTCTACCATATCCAGAGGCGTGTTTAAGCCAGTCAATCTACGTTTCATTGTCATAAAAAAAGAGAGAGGCAATCTTCAAATTCCTCTCTCCTTTTTCCTGGCGTTTTCTCAGCCGATCTCAGGCTGCGCCATCAAGTGATACCGTGTTGCTGCCCTTGCGCACCCGAGCCGCTGCTTCCTGCAGCCGTGCCTCACTGCGTTTTCCGAAGCCAGGTATGCCACGAATGCGCTGGTTTTGAGCTGCCCACCAGAGTTTCTCTGGAGTATCGATATTCAGTTCTTCGTAAAGACGGATGGCCGTATGAGGACCAACATGGTCAAGCGCCATCATTTTGCGCGCGGCCGGTGGCAGCGATTGTATACAGAGGTCGTTATAAAAAGTCATCGTTCCGGTTTGCACCAGTTCTTTGATACGTGCTCGTAAACGCCGTCCCAACCCGGGCACCGCTAATTCCTCTCCGCGCGCCAGGATTTCAGCTGCCTGCTCGTTCAAATCAAGCACACCCCGAGCCGCATTCCGATACGCTTGAATTCGGTAAGGATTGCTATTTTGGGTTTCCAGAAAACTGGCGATACTGGAAAGTACCTCGGCAATCTGCCGGTTCGTCACTACAGGCGCTTTTTCAGCTTCTAGTTCTAAACCTGGCAGGGTCGGTTGCTTGGCATGTTTGCTCTGTGATCCTGCTGTAGAAGGAACAATGTGTATAGTCTGGGTAAGCTGCATAATACTCATAAGGGCTCGCTCCTGGTTCTCTGGTTCCATCGCATAATGTGATAAGCTCATACATTTGACTGTATAAAATCTTTATATTAGTGTGCAAAATACATTGAATTCATGTTCTAATTTTATCACGTGGGAAGATGGAAGTCAAATGCTGAAAGTACTCAGGCAAGCTCTATGAAGGTCGGATAGCTGTCGGGTGATAGCCTGTGCAACTTGCAAGAACAAGCTAAGATACTGTGACTAACGTATCAACTTGAAAAAAAAGCTCAAGTGGTTCATACTGTTGCGGTAATCATATATTCTGCGAAAAAGGAGTGTATATCATGACCTATCGCGCTACGCATCTCGCCGATGAACCCTTAGATTATTTTCTCCAACAAAGTGATGTAGGGCCTCGATTGCGAGTCTCAGATGTTGTTTTGCGTACAAATCTGAATCCCAAAGAAATTTTTAGTGCCCTTATCCGCATGGCCACAGATAGCCATTGGAGCCATTCTGCATTACTTTATTTACTGAATGACCCTCTTCAGGGTTTCGACAATATTTTCCTGGTCGAAGCCATGACCTCAGGAGTACGTGTCGCCAGCTGGCGCAACGAGGTTGAACCTCCTGAGCAGTTTACTGTTGGAATCAGGCGTCTTCCAATAGAATGGTATGTGGAATCTCCTCGCGATATGGCAAAGCGCGATGCGGATGACGTGGATGATGTCCATGGTATAGCGTATCTGCGCCATGTACGGGGTCTGGCATTGGATCAGATCAACGAGTTGTACAATCAGAATACTGTGGATGAAATTTCTGCCCTGTATATTGAACGCGTTTCCAAAAGACATAATATTCCTCTGGTACCGCAGATTGCAGACCACTTTGCGAACTTTTTCAAGACTCGAGACGAATCCGTGATCCGTTTCATCTGCAGTGGACTGGTCCAATATAGTTTTTTTGAGGCTCTGCGCCGTCGGATTATCAATGACCTTGCCGTTCCTGAGCATCATGATTGTGCGATAAGTAACTTGAATAATTTGCACCGCGTGATTTTCCATCCCGACCCGGAAGGGGTAATCGCGAACTATGTGCAGCAGGTCCAATCAGGAAAGCTTGATGTAGCCGCACCTGTCCCCGGAGAAGTTCTTGACCTGCTCAAGACAACTACACCAGCAGATATAAATAACTCGACGAATCTTGAATGGCGTTATATTATACACAAGGGGTGGGTTTGGGAAATAGACAAAGCCCCTGATGGCTATAAGCCACAGAGCGATGATGAAACGACTGTCCTGGGGTTAATGAATCCGGTAAGCCATAGTAGTTGATGTAGTTGAGCGACTTGATACAGAGAAGGTAGAAGAAGGTTGTTCATGTCAAAAGATTGTGATGTTTTAATCGTGGGCGGTGGTCCTGCTGGTCTGGCTGCCGCAGAGGCCGCAGCCAAAGAGGGCGTAGAGACGCTCGTTCTGGAACGCCAGCACGAAATTGGTTATCCTATTCACACAAGCGGTGGAAGTTGGGTCAGCGATATGCAGGCGCTGAATATCCCTCAAACGCTCTACCACCCTATCAATACAGTCTATTTTGTCTCGCCCAAGCGCGAAGTTCCCTTGCGCTATAATCCGGCAGTTGCTTGTGTTGTCGATGTGCGAGGACTCTATCAACACCTTGCCAGCCGAGCGATCGCTGCTGGCGCTCAACTGCGTGTGCGCCATACCGTCGAGCAAACACTGCTGGAGGAGGATGGGCGTACCTGCGGAGTGACGGCAAAGAATCATATTAGCGAACGAATCACCCTGCATTCAATTGTCACAATTGACGCGAGTGGCTTTTCCAGGCACCTGGGCGTACGTACGGATATGGGCAAGGCCTTCCATCGCTACGGCTATGGGGCGGAGTATGATATGTATGCCCCACATTATCCCCAGAATGAACTCTACCTGATTATGGGGAGTCGCTTTGCCCCGCGCGGTTACGCCTGGGCATTTCCGCGTGGGAATGGGCGGGTGCGCCTGGGAGTGGGTGTCCTCCATCCGGATTGTGAAGAAGACGCGCGCGTGTACCTGGACAGCATTGTGCGAGATATCCCGCAATTGACTGATAAATTCAGAGACGCCAGCCCTATTGAATACCATACCGGGCTTTTCCCTTCCGAAGGCCCGCTTGAACGTTTTTCCCGCGATGGTCTATTATTGGCTGGCGATGCTGGTGGCCAGGGCTCGACCCTGGTTGGAGAGGGGATTCGCTTTGCCATCTACTCCGGACAGATGGCTGGAAAGGTTGCGGCTGAAGCCGTCAAAGAGGGCAATACTTCTGCGGCGTTCCTGAAACGATTTGATACCATGTGGCGGGCCCGTTTTGGGCGTGACATGGACATTGCCTATATGATTAATAAGCGTATCGCGCAGTATAGCGATCAACAATGGGATGATGCACTTGACCTGATGAAGCGCCTTACGCCGTCCCAAATGGCCCAGGCACTGCGGGGCGACTTTAGTGCTGGCCTGGTGATGGGTATCCTGGCTCGTAATCCAGGGCTTATTGCAACAGGTGGCAAGAAATTCCTCGATGTGATGTTAGCGCGCATTCATGCGCCGTCACTGCAAGCAGTAGAGGGATAATCACTCTTAGCAGGCTCAGCTGCTGGGAATATTTCCCCCTGTCCATGTGTTTTTGAAAGCATACCGTATCTTTACCTCAAGAACTGAAGGAGCTATTTGTGCAGGATATCTTTCTACACACATCTGAGAAGCAAGAAACTGTCAGAATGTATGCCACAAGGTGGTGTGGTGATTGCCGTATGGCGAAGCGCTGGTTTGATTCGCATGGTATACCCTACGAATATATCAATATTGAAGAGGATGAACACGCCGCTGCATACGTGTCCCGTGTAAATGGGGGCATGCAAAGTGTGCCAACTATTGTCTTTCCAGACGGTTCAATTTTAGTCGAGCCAAGCCCTCGTGAACTTGCAGCGAAGTTCTCGTAGAATTCTTTTAGAGTATATAATACCTCCATGGGAATGGAGGTGTCTTGCCCCCAACAAAATGGGGGCATTATTTTTGAGCGAAGAGGAAATATGATATGGAAGAACACACATCGCTTGACGTAGCTCAGCAACCTGGTGCTGTAAGCGATATGGACACGGAAGCATTTCGTCGCTATGGACATCAAGTTGTAGATTGGATGGCGGACTATTTGGCGAATGTCGGTACCTATCCGGTACTGGCACAGACTGCACCAGGTGCAATTCGCCGCTCACTACCTGCTCAGCCACCAATGCATGCAGAAGCTATGGAAGATATCCTCGCTGATGTTGATCGCGTTATCATGCCAGGCATTACGCACTGGAACTCACCAGGATTTTTCGCGTATTTCAGTATCACCGGATCCGGGCCAGGTATTCTCGGAGAGATGCTCTCTGGCGCTCTAAATGTCAACGCTATGTTGTGGCGTACCTCGCCAGCCGCGACGGAACTCGAACAGGTAACGCTCGACTGGCTGCGGCAAATGCTTGGCCTACCCGCTCCATTTTTTGGCGTCATCAACGATACCGCCTCTTCTGGTACGCTCTATGCCCTGGCTGCGGCTCGTGAAGCTATTCCGGGTTTACAGATTCGCCAGAAAGGTATGTCTGGCAGATCTGAGGTGCCCCGTTTGCGTTACTATGCTTCACAAGAAGCGCATTCTTCTGTTGAGAAGGCCGGTATTGTGCTGGGTGTTGGCCAGGAGGGATTGCGTAAAATTGGCGTAGATAGTTCATTTCGTATGGACGTGGTCCAGCTGGAGCGAGCTATCGAAGAAGACCTTGCCGCAGGATGGCGACCCTTTGCTGTTGTTGCCACTGTTGGTACAACCTCAACCACCAGTATCGATCCGGTACCACGGATAGCCGATATCTGCGAACGCTACGGCCTCTGGCTGCATGTGGATGGAGCATATGGTGGCTCAGCTGCCGTTGATCCGTCGATGCAGTGGGTCCTTGGTGGCTGCGAACGCGCGGACACCTTGATTGTAAATCCACATAAATGGCTCTTTACGCCAATCGATTGCAGCGTTTTCTACACGCGTAAGCCTGATGTGGTGAAAGCCGCATTCAGCCTTATTCCAGAATACTTGCGCAACACTGAAAGCATGGGGGACGAAGTTCCCAATCTCATGGACTATGGTACCTCGCTTGGTCGGCGTTTCCGCTCGCTCAAGCTTTGGATGATTATGCGCTATTTTGGGCAGGATGGGCTGGCCGCGCGCATTCACGAACACATTCGCTTAGGCCAACTCGTTGCACAGTGGGTAAATGAATCTCCTGATTTTGAACTCATGGCGCCTGTGCCATTCAGCACGGTCTGTTTTCGTGCGCACCCACGCCACCTTAATGAAGAAGTTCAGCTAGAAACGTTGAACAAGCATATCATGAACAATATCAATGCCTCCGGCCATTTCTTCCTTTCGCACACCAGGCTACATGGTAAATTTACCATTCGTATTGCCATTGGCAATTTGCGTACAACAGCGCAAGATATACGGGACTTGTGGGAGGCGCTTCAGGGAGAGCTAGCCAGGCTCTGCTTCTCCTTGTGATAACATGGAGAAAGAAGCTTATGGATTGCGCTTTTATCTGTACGAATGGTCTGAGTGTCGCGTGAACAAGATGATGACAATGAATCACAATGAATCAAAAGGAGGTACCCAATAGCAGTAGCAACATCTACAATTACTTTTCAGCGAACAGGTGGCGCATAGGGAGCTAACATGAAAGGCTCCATCGACTTACATGTCCCATTGAGTGATACTCAAGCAAATGGAAATGAGAACATATGAGAACGCATCCAGGTTTGCAAGGGGGTCCCATCTATCTTGATTATAATGCCACAACGCCAGTAGACCCGGCCGTGGTTGATGCCGCGCTACCCTATCTCACGACGCATTTTGGTAATCCTTCGAGTACACATACCTATGGTCGCACAACTCATCACGCCATTGATATTGCGCGACAACAGGTAGCTCAACTGCTGCATTGTTCACCCACTGAAATTATTTTTACCGCCGGCGGCTCAGAAAGCGATAACCTTGCTATTCGCGGTGTTGCGCTAGCTATGCAGGCTAAAGGCAACCATATCATCACCCAGGTGACAGAGCATCCGGCTGTGCTTAATACCTGTCGCGCGCTTGAGCGTTTCCACAGCTTTCGCGTGACATATCTGCCGGTTGATGGGAGTGGGCGTATTTGCCTGGCTGATCTTGAGGCAGCGATTGAAGAGCAGACTGTATTGATTACAATTATGCACGCCAATAACGAAACTGGTACGTTACAGCCAGTAGCTGAAATCGCACAAATTGCTCACCGCCACGGCGTGCTTTTACATACTGATGCAGCACAATCGGTAGGCAAGATTCCTACCGGTATAGATGCAATGGGCGTCGATCTGCTGACCATTGCCGGGCACAAGTTGTATGCCCCAAAGGGTATTGGGGCACTCTATGTACGCCAGGGTTTGCAACTTGAACCAATCATTTACGGTGGTGGACAGGAAGCTGGGCGCAGAGCAGGTACGGAGAATATCGCGTTTATCGTGGCGCTTGGTACCGCATGCCAGTTAGCATATGAGCACCTTACAGAGAGTCAAATACGCCTACAACGCTTGCGGGACCACCTTCATCAGCGCCTCGAAGCAAATCTTTCAGGGTCAGTGTATCTCAATGGTCATAGGACCGAGCGATTGCCTAACACACTCAACGTTAGCGTAGATGATGTCGCTGGAGAAGAGGTGCTTGCCGCCATACCGCAGATCGCCAGTTCTACTGGTTCTGCCTGCCACGAGGGAAATACTGACCCCTCGGCGGTACTGTTGGCGATGGGAATCTCTCGCGAGCGGGCGCTAGGCGCGCTCCGTTTGACCTTGGGACGCTGGTCAAGCGAAGAAGAAGTGGAGCAAGCGGCAACTTTACTGGCAAGAGCTATAGCAACTATGCGCAATAAGCTGTAAAATACAGAGTATAATCTTTCGTATTAGTTGCATTGGTGTTGGACAAACAATCGGTCAAAGTTGCTTGAAGGAGTAAACAGAAGATGACCACGAATGAGTCCCGGATGCAATATCCTGCCCCAGTCGCCATCGAACATCCAGAACTATTGGCTTATCGTGTGGAGTTTCCCATACTACTGAGGAAAACTTATCTGAATAGTTGCTCCCTGGGTGCTCTTTCGCATCGATCAATGCGGGGCCTGGAGCAATTCATGGAAATGTGGAATGAGTGGGGGGCGCATGCGTGGTATGAGATTTGGATGGGGGAGATCGCCAGAGTCCGACAAAAGTTTGCCACCATTATAGGCGCACAGCTACACGAGGTCGCTATTGCTCCGAGTGTATCTGTCGCGCTCAGCTCCATTGCTTCAGCGTTAGATTATAGTAAGCGCAATAACGTTGTGATGGCCGATATGGATTTTCCCACATTAGCGTACCAGTGGTTAGTAAAAAGGCGGCTTGGACTTGAGTGCCGCTTTGTTGAGAGTCCTGATCATGTTTATACGCCGCCAGAATTATTTGAGCGCCAGGTTGATGATAAAACTGCGTTAATTGCTACATCGCGCGTTTTCTATACCAGCGGCTATGTGCAAGATGTTCGGGCCATTGCAGATATTGCACATAAACATGGCGCTTACTTATTGATTGACGACTACCAGGGTACCGGGCAGATTCCGATAAATGTTAACGCCCTGGACATTGATTTCCTTGTAACAGGCACGCTTAAATGGTTGATGGGCGGTCCCGGACTGTCGTTTGTCTATATACGGGAGGGTTTGTTGTCGCAACTGGAACCTACCATAGCCGGGTGGTTTGGCCATCGTGACCAGTTCCAATTTAAGACGCGAGAATTCGACTTCCGTCCGGAGGCTACCAGGGTCGAAATGGGAACACCTGCTGTTCCCACAATTTACACTGCGAATGGCGGACTGGATATCGTTCAAGAGATCAGTGTTGAACGAATTTGTGAGCGAACACGTTATTTGACCAATGATCTGATTGCCCAGGCTCGTGAACATGGCTGGAAAGTGCGCGCTCCTTTGGAACCTGAACGGCGTAGTTCAATTGTAATGTTGGAGATTGATCGTCCAGAAGAAGTGGTAAAGGCACTTATCTCACGGAACATTATTACGGACTCGCGTCCAGGGTTACTACGTGTTTCTCCATATTTTTACAATACTATTGAGGAAAACACTCTAGTTGTCGACGCCATCGCGCAGATTTTGGAAAGTAGGAAATAAATATGCGTATGAATGTCATCGAGGAGGAATAGACAAATGTTATGTCCCAAGTGTCGTTTCGGAAACTTAGCAACTGATCTCTATTGCCGCCGTTGTGGGTCAGATTTGACATTACCTTCTACGAGCCTGGTGCAAGTACAAAACCATACTCCAACTCTTCTACGCCATTCCCAATTACCTCGTGTTGCAGCAGGCGTCGGAGCTGTTGCTGTAGGCGTTGGTATTGAATTGGTGCGCCGTGGCCTAATGGCTCGTATGATGCCCGTTCCTAAGCCACCCCAACCCGTCAGTAACTCTTTACCAGCACTTAACAGGCTGCGAGATGTGCTGTTTCCGCAGAATGATAAGAGATTTAAATTACCGAAAAACTATGAAATTGAAGAAACGGTTGTGTATATGCGGCGCGTTATCCGCCGTAAGAATTAAGTTACAATTGAGAACACTCCCATGGCTTTAGTATTGCGTGAGGAAGAGGTACGAAATCTTTTATCTATGCCTGATACTGTAGCTGTGATGGAGCAGGCATTTGGTGCATTAGCAGATGGTAATGTAGTAAATTTACCACGTAGCCGGATCAGGCTGGCAAACGGCGTGTTAAATATGCTTGCAGCAGCAGCTCCAACCCTCGGCGTTCTCGGCTATAAATCATACACGGCATTTCGGGAAGGAGTACGTTTTGTGGTGATGCTTTATAGCGCACAAGATGGACGGCTCCTTGCAATCATAGAAGCCGATTGGTTAGGTAGGATGCGTACAGGTGCTACCAGCGGACTGGCTACAAAGTATCTGGCTCAGCCCAACGCAAATGTCGTTGGCCTGATCGGTTCTGGCAATCAAGCTGTCACGCAACTGATAGGTGTCTGTGCTGTTCGCCCTATTTCTATCGTCTATGTTTATAGTCGCAATGCACAGGCTTGCAAAGTCTTCTGTGATGAAATGACCAAAGTGCTCAATATCGAAGTAAGATCGGTTCCCAGCGCTCGCCAGGCAGTCGAAGTTGCCGATATCCTGATCACCGCTACCTCGTCCTCAGTGCCGGTTTTCCGGGGCGAATGGCTAAAGCCGGGGTGTCATATCAACGCCATTGGTTCAAACTGGCATACAAAATCTGAAATTGATCTATCCACTTTGCAGCGGAGCTTTCTCATCGTCACTGATTCGCGAGATCAAGCGCAAGATGAAGCCGGTGATTTTATCATTCCAGCCGATCAGGGACTTTTCGATTGGAATAGAGTCTTTGATCTGTCTGAGGTCGTCGGTAGACAGGGAGCGCAACGTATGGCGGCAGAGAATATTACTCTCTATAAAGGACTGGGAATAGCGCTCGAAGATATCGCCGCTGCTGCCCAGGTCTATAACCAGGCGATAGAACAGGGCTATGGCCAGGAACTGCCACTACTACCTTGAACTGAGGAGTCTATGCGTAAAACGTCACTGAAAGTTGTGCTGCTTTCAGCGATCCTGCTTTGCCTTTCTGCTTGTACACCTACTTCAGGTATTTTTGCTGGCGGAAGCTGGCAATCAAGAGGGTTGCCGCATCAGCGCATCCGCGCGCTTACCGTTGATTATAACAATCCTCAGATAATCTATGCCGCCGGTGCGCTGGGGAAAAATTTTACCAGTAGCGATGGCGGTCAACACTGGGTAGACCGGAGTTTTGGTCTACCAACAGGCAGTTCTATCAATGTGCTTTCCTTTGATTCTACAGGGAAAAAGCTCTATGCTGCGACGGACGCTGGCATTTTTATGAGTACAGATGCGGCGCACCACTGGATCGCTGTCGAAAAAGCCGAGGCGCCCTATACGGCTCTGGCTTTTAACTTCAGAGAGCCACACACGATTTACGCCGGTACGGCCTTTCATGGTGTTCTCAGGAGTAGTGATGATGGTAATACGTGGTTTTCTGCTAATACAGGCCTGTTACCCGGCATAACGATCAATGCTTTGACTTTTGATACTGAGAATCAACAGCTCTGGGCTGCTACTTCCTCTGGTGTCTATCGATCTGATGATAAAGGCCTGAGCTGGCATGCATTCAATACAGGCCTACCTACTTCTATTGTAGTGTACTCTGTTCAACCAGATACCATTGTACCAGGAGGGACTTCAGGGCTCATCTTTGCCGGTACGAATCATGGCTTCTTTTTTTCGCAAGATGCGGGAACGCACTGGACAACCGGCCAGGAATCACTTGTTGGGACCAATGTACGCGTTATCTATGTTGATTTCAACAAACCAACCACGTTATTTGTGGGGACCGACGTAGGAGTTCTGCGCAGTGACAATAGTGGTCAAAACTGGAGCGCCCTTGGCTCCGGTATGCCAAAAGATCAAGCGGTATACGTGATCATGTGGGGAACCTCTGGATACACGCAACTCTTTGCAGCCGCTGACGACGTCTACATATATCCGGGTACAAGCGGGGGATTTAGTTTCAATCGGCTGATAGCACTGCTCATCGCTGCTGTTTTTTTCTATGCGCTTTATCGCCTGGCCAGGCGCGGGCGAAGAACGTCCCGGACAGGTCGAAATGCCGTACGGCCAGGAGAGGAGGAGGGCAACGATCTATCCAAAACGAGTAATTGACATAAGAACTATTCGTGCATATTATGCCAATCGTGTAATATCTGTGTATCAGTGGGAAAGGCAAGTTGTGGTGCTTCTGAAGGTAAAAAGAGGGCGAGATCGCTCACTTCGTCGGGTTGGGCAATCATTTCGCTTACATCGTTATTGGCCACCCTAG